>NZ_JBSFPS010000285.1:0-12910 GCF_053588315.1 Streptosporangium sp. NPDC003464
AACGGCGCCTGGGCCACCGCCGAGGCCGACATCTCCGCCTTCGCCGGACAGAGCGTCCGCATCCTCATCGAAGCCGCCGACGCCTCCACCGCCTCCCTGGTCGAGGCCGGAATCGACGACGTCAAGATCACCCAGCAGCCCTGACACCTCAGCGGGCGCCCCGGCCTCGCCCGGGGCGCCCCGACGGCCCTGCCGGCACGGTGAACGGCCAGGGGGCCGACGCCGGGGGTCAGGCCCGGCAGATCAGCTCGCCGTGGAGCAGGGACAGCCAGCCGTCCGGCTCCGCGGCCCACTCCCGCCAGCCGTCGGAGATGCGGCGCAGGTCGTCCTCGGTGGCCGCGCCCGCCTCCAGCGCCTGGCGGGCCATGTCGGACTTCAGGATCCGCTCGGCCCACATGCCGCCCCACCAGGCACGGTCCTCCGGCGTCGCGAAGCACCAGGTCGAAGAGGTGGCGGAGACGTCGGCGAAGCCGGCCGCGCGGGCCCATGACAGCAGCCGCCGCCCCGCGTCGGGCTCGCCGCCGTTGGCCCGGGCGATCCGCTGGTAGAGGGCCATCCACTCCTCCAGCGCGGGCAGCCGGGGGAACCAGGCGAAGGCGGCGTAGTCGCTGTCGCGGACGGCGACGATCCCGCCGGGCCTGCAGACCCGCCGCATCTCCCGCAGCGCCTGGACGGGGTCGCCGACATGCTGCAGCACCTGGTGGGCGTGGACGACGTCGAAGGTGTCGTCGGGGAACTCCAGCGCGTGCACGTCGGCGACGAAGAACTCGATGTTGGACTGCCCGCGCCGCTCCGCCTCCGCGCGGGCCAGGGCGAGCGCCTCCTCGGTGACCTCGACCGCGGTGGCCACTCCTGGTGCGATCCGCCCGGCCAGCTCCGCGGTGATGGTGCCGGGGCCGCAGCCGACGTCCAGCAGCGACGTTCCCGGCCGCAGGTGCGGCAGGAGGTAGGCCGCCGAGTTCTCCACGGTCCGCCACCGGTGGGACCGGAGCACGGACTCGTGATGTCCGTGGGTGTATACGGCGTCCTTGGCGGCCATGGCGGATCACTCCTTCGGTCGGATGGGCCAACCGTAGCAGCGGTCTCACATATCAAGAGAGAACGTCTCACTTCATGAGATGAAGGTTGTCGTGAAGGGGCAGTGGATCCGCACCCCCGCGCCGCTTGCCGACATCCGGAACCGCGCTCACACTCAGGCCGGTATCGGTGTCACGATGGGGGTGATCCTCGTGCGCGAGGAGTTCAGCACTCGCGAGATCTGGCCACTGGAATGCCTGCACTGCCGGCACGTCTGGCGGGAGGAATACCTCGTCCGCCGCCTGACCGACGGGCACGGTCACGACGTCGTGGTCTGGACGCGCTCCGGGGTCCTGGTCCAGCCGCCCTGGTCGGGGGTGAGGTGCCCCGGCTGCGGCGACAGCAGCGTGAAGGCCTTCCCCGTGGGAGACCGCTCGCACCGCGCCGCAGCGCCGGGCGTCCCCGCGCCGGACCCGGCCGCGGGCTCCACCCCCGCGCCGCTCCCCGCGTCCGGCGGGGTCTCCGCGCCTCCGGGCGCCTCCGCCCCGGTGCCGGACCCCGCGCTGCCGGAGGCTTCCGCGCCTCCGGGCGTCTCCGTCCCGGCGCCGGTCCCCGCCCCCGCGCCGGCCCTGGTCCCCGTGCCCGTACGGGCTTCCGTGCGTGCGGAGAAGACCCGTGCGCGCGTGACGAGGGTCCGTGCACGCGTGACGAGGGTCCGCGTGCGCGTCCGGGGCCCGGCGTCCGGGCGCCGCAGGCCGCCCGTCCTGCGCTACGCCCTCGCCGGGATCGCGGTCCTGCTCCTGGTGGGCTTCGAACTCGTCGAACGCGTCGTCATGCACCACTGAGCCCGCCGGGCCGCCGGATCCGTGAGAGGCCGCGCCGCAGCACGCGGCCCCTCACGCGTCCGGCAGGGCCTGACGGCCTTCCCGGCGGGTGGCGGCCTCGCGCGGGCCGTGCCGATCCTCCTCGGGCACGGTGCGCGGGCCGGCGGACGGGGTGACGGACCGGGATCCGCGCGGCCGGTGTCCCGGCCGCGAGAAGACCGGCTCCGGCCATGACGGCCGCGCCACCCGTGTGATCACACGGGTGGTCGCGGCACCCTCTCCAAGGAGAGGCATGCCGCGATCACGATGGGGAGAACCCCCCGGTATGGCAAAGTCAGAGCCGGAAGTCCAGGTCTGGGATGATCTCGGCCACATCCATCTGGGCCTTCTGGAGCCTGCCGGAGTAGTCCCAGTTCATCGCCTGCCAGCGGGTGAACTGGTCGAGCACCCACATCCCCGACTGGCGGCTGCCGTTGCCGGACTTGCCGTTGCCGCCGAAGGGCAGGTGGGCCTCCGCTCCGGAGGTGGAGTTGTTGACGCTGACCATGCCCGCGCCGATGCCCGCGCGGAACCGGAAGGCCGACTTGGGGTCGGTGGTGTAGATGGAGGAGGAGAGCCCGTAACCCGGCCGGTTGGCCAGCTCGACGGCCTCCTCCAGCGTCGAGAAGGCGGTCACGCCCACGATGGGGCCGAAGGTCTCCTCCAGGAACAGCCGGTCGTCGGGGCGCACGCCGTCCACGACCACGGGGTGGTAGTAGAGCCCCCCGTCGCCGGAGAAGTCTCCACGCGGGTTGTCACCGGTGATCCGGCCCGTCGGCCCGGAGACGACCGTGTGGTGCGGCTGGATCCAGCCCAGATACTCCTCGTAGCGGGAGGCGAACTTGTGGTCGAGCAGCGGCCCGCACAGCACGTCTCCCGCGGGGTCGCCGATCGTCGCGGCCGCCACGGCGCGCGTGTAGCGGTCGAGGAACTCGGCGTGGACGCTCTCGTGCACGATCACCGTGCCGAGCGAGGTGCAGCGCTGCCCCGCCGTGCCGAACCCGGCGAACAGCGCGCCCTCCACCGCCAGGTCCAGGTCGGCGTCGGGCATGATCACCATCGGGTTCTTGCCGCCGAGCTCCAGGCAGGGCGACTGCAGGTGCCGTCCGCACAGCTCGCCGATCCTGCGGCCGACCTCGGTCGAGCCGGTGAAGCCGACCTTGTGCACCGTGCCCTCGGCCAGCGCCGCCTCCAGGCCCTCGGAGGTCGCGGGGCCGTCGGCGAGCACGAGGTTCAGCACGCCCTCGGGCAGCCCGGCCGCGGCGAAAAGCCGGTAGAGCGCGTGCGCCGAGGCCGCGGCGTACTCGGCGGGCTTCCAGACGACCGCGTTGCCGGCCAGCAGGGCCGGGACGAGATACCAGGACGGCACCGCGACCGGGAAGTTGCCCGCCGTGATCACCGCGGCCACCCCGACCGGGACCCGGAAGGTGAACAGGTTCTTGTCCGGCATCTCCGAGGGCACCGTCTGCCCGTAGAGGCGCCGCCCCTCGCCGAGGAAGAAGTCGCACGTGTCGACGATCTCCCGGACCTCGCCCAGCGCCTCGGCGTAGGGCTTGCCGATCTCACGGGTGACCAGGCGGGCCAGCGGCTCGGCGTTGGCCTCGACCAGCCGCCCGATCGAGGCGATCACCCGCCCCCGGACGGGAGCGGGCACGCCGGCCCACTCGCGCTGGGCCTCGGCGGCCGTACGGCAGGCGGAGGAGAAGGTCTCCGCGTCGGCCAGCCGGACCCGCGCGACCACCTCGTCCACGCGGGCCGGGTTGATCGAGTCGTAGGCCGTGCCGTTGGCGGTCTGCTTTCCCCCGATTACGGAGACGATCTCGTGGATCACCGTTGACCTCCTCGTATGTCGTGTAACCGCATTCTCTCCGCAGACGGGGACGCCGTCACACCATGCGGAAGTCGGCGAAGTCGAAGCCGGGGGAGACGACGCAGCTCACGAGCACGCCCTCGGTCCCGGCCGGGCGGGCGGCCTGCCAGGTCCCGGCGGGCACCAGGGCCTGCGGGAGCTGTCCCTGCTCGACCAGGGGGCCGAGGGTCACCGTGCTCGACGGCTGGCCCTCGTGGCCGCCGAGGACCAGGGTCAGCGGACCGCCCCGGTGCCAGAGCCACACCTCGTCGGAGCGGACCACGTGCGGGCGCGACTCCTCGCCCGGCTCCAGCAGGAAGTAGATCCCGGTGGCCGTGGCCCTCGTCCCGTCGTATCCGGGCGGGGCGAGGTCGACGGAGGTCTTCCAGGTCTCCCGGTACCAGCCCCCCTCGGGGTGCGGCAGCAGGTCGAGGGTCTCGGCGAGCGGTGGGCGGGAAGGTGTCGTCATTGCACCGATACTAGAGAGGGATCACCCCTTGAGCGCTCCGCCGAGCAGGCCGGAGACGAACTGCCGCTGGAACAGCAGGAAGATCAGCGTCAGCGGGAGCGTGGCGAGGAAGGCGCCCAGCATCAGCCCCGCGTAGTCCACGTGGGACAGGCCGATCAGATGGTTCAGCGCCACCGGGACGGTGAAGCGCTCCTCGGAGTTGAGCATCAGCAGGGGCCAGATGAACGCGTTCCACTGGCCCATGAAGGTGAAGATGACCAACGCGCCGAGTTGGGGCCGTACGCACGGCAGCACGATCCGGTAGAAGATCCGCAGGTCGCCCGCGCCGTCCAGGCGGCCGCTCTCCAGCAACTCGTCGGGGAAGTCCATGAAGGCCTGACGCATCAGGAAGATGCCAAAGGAGTTGGCCAGGAACGGCACGATGATCGCCTGGTAGGTGTCCACCCAGCCGATGCTCGCCATCATCTGGAACAGCGGGACCAGCAGCACCTGGAACGGGATCATCATGGTCGCCAGCACCACGCCGAGCAGCGCTCCCCGCCCCCTGAACCGGTACTTCGCCAGGCCGTACCCGCACATCGCCGAGACCAGCGCGCTGAGCACCGTGTAGACGACCGCCGTCCAGACACTGGTGACCATGACCCGGGAGAAGTGGATCGTCTCCTCAAGGTCGGCGAGGTTGGCCATCAGCTCGCCGCCGGGCAGGAACGGCGGGGGAGAGGCGAACAGCTCGCCGCCGTCGTGGGTGGCCGCCACGATCATCCAGTAGAACGGGATCACGCTGACGACCGCGCCCGCCGCCGCCGCCAGCCACACCAGGGCCCGCTTCACGACCGCTCCCTTCCGAAGTAGCGGAACTGCAGGTAGGACAGGCCGCCGATGAGCGCCACCACGACCCAGGCGATGGCCGCCGCGTAGCCGAAGTCGAACTGGCGGAAACCCACCTGGTAGAGGTAGAGGATCGGGGTGAGCGTGGCGTCGCCGGGGCCGCCGCCGGTCAGCACCATCGGCTCGTCGAACAGCTGCAGCGTGCCGATCGTCGAGGTGATCGAGCAGAACAGCACCACGGGGCGCAACTGCGGCAGGATCACCCGCCGGAACGTGGTCAGCGATCCGGCGCCGTCGATCGCCGCCGCCTCGTACTGCTCGCGGCCGACGGCCTGCAGTCCGGCCAGCAGGATGACCGCGTTGTAGCCCGCCCAGCGCCAGGTGATCGACGCGATCAGCGCGACCCGGGCCCAGAACGGATCGTTGAGCCAGTCCACCTGCACGCCCAGGACCTGGTTGACCGCGCCGCCCTCGGTCCTGAGCAGCACGCGGAAGACCACGGCGTAGGCGACCAGGGTCGTCACCGCGGGCAGGAAGTAGGCGGCCCGGAGCGTGGCCCGGAAGCGGAGCCACGACTGGTTGAGCACGTAGGCCAGCACCAGGGCCAGGCCGATCATGACGGGGACCTGGACGATGAGGATCAGCGCGACGTTGACGAGTGACTGCAGGAACGACGGGTCGGCCAGCAGGCGCGCGTACTGACCGGCGCCGGCCCACTCGACGGTTCCGCCGTCCGTCGTCTGCAGGCTCTGCACGAACGACGCGGCCAGCGGATAGGCGAAGAAGATCAGGAACAGCGCCGCCGCCGGCCCCGCGAAGAACCACGGGATCATCCGGCTCCGCCGGGCCGCCAGGGGCGTCGCCGGGTGAGCCGCCGGGTCTGCCGTACGGTCTGCCGCGATGCCTGTCGTGGGGGATGTCACCGGAGGTGTCACTGCGTGAGGGGCCGCTTGGTCGCGGACGCGATCCGCGTGGCGGCCTCGTCGAGCGCGGCCTTGGGGTCGTCGCCGTCCAGCAGCGAACCGGAGACGGCCTTCTTCAGTATCTCCCGGGCCTGGGAGTCGTCCCCGGTCAGCTCGATCGGCGGGATGTTCCGGACCTCGTCGGCGAACAGGCGGTTGACCCGCTGCCCGCCGAAGTACGGCTGCGCCTCGTCGAACAGCGGATCGGTCAGTGCGGGCAGGTAGGCGGGGAACAGGGCCTCGTTCCTCATCATGGCGACCTGGTTGTCCTTGCTCGCGAGCAGCCACTGGACGAACGCCCAGGCCGCTTCCTGGTTCTTCGTCTGCGAGGTGACGGCCAGCGCCGAGCCGCCGTTGGCGGAGGTGCGGACGCCGTTGGCGTCGAAGGCGGGCAGCGGGACGACCCCGAACTTGCCCGACAGCTCGGGCATCTCCCCGGTCAGCGTCCCGCTCCACCAGGCGGCGGTCGGCTGGGTGGCGGTCTTGCCCTGCTTGGTCGCGGTGACCCGGCCGTCCCAGCCCTTTTCGTTCTGCAGCAGGTCCTTGTCCTTGAGGGTCTTGAGCAGGGTGAGCGCCCTGACCGCCGCGGGGCTGTTCACCGCGACCTTGCCGTCCTTGAAGTAGCCCTGACCGAGCTGCTGGAGCAGGGTCGTGAACATGTCGGGGGTCGTGAGGTCGGCGACGAACAGGCGTTTCCCGGTGACATGCTTGATCTTCTCGCCTGCCTTGATCGCGTCGTCCCAGGTGACGATGGAGTCGGGGTCGACTCCCGCCTGCTTGAAGTAGTCGCGTCGGTAGAACAGGCCCACCGGCGCGGAGTCCCACGGCAATGCGAACAGGCCCTTGCCCGAGGTGGCCGCGGCCCACTTGGCCTGGTCGAAGTCGGCCTTGTACTTGCTCGCGACGCCGCTCAGATCCACCAGGCCGTTGGGGAAGTTCTCGACGTACCCGGAAATGCGGTCGTCCTCCAGGGTGATCACGTCCGGCAGCCCGGAACCCGACTTGAGGCCGACCGTGATCTTGTCGTAGGCGTTGTCGTAGCCGATGTCCACCACCTGGACCTTCACCCCGGGGTGGGTCTTCTCGAACTCGGGGGCCATACGCTGCAGCGCCTTCGCCGCGACATCCCAGGACCAGACCTTGATCTCTCCGGAGAGCGTGCCGCCCGAGCTCTGCGAGATCTTCGGCGCGTCCTTCGCGGGGAGGCCCCCGGTGGCGCAACCGCCCATCGTGAGCCCGCCGACGATCACGACTCCGGCGATGACGTGGATCCTCTTCACCATGGTGCTCCTCGATGAACAGTGCTATATCACGTGGTGAATACTGAGTTTTGAATACAGTAGACGCATTACTGGGTTATGTGCCAGACCGATTTCCCACGGCTTTTGTCGGAGGGGTTGGCTAGCGTTCCGACCGTGATCGAACGATGGAACCGGGATCAGGTGCTCGCGCTCGCGCCCGACGCCCCATCCCAGAAAGCGGCCCAGGGGGTCTCCTCCCCCGGCAAGTGGTCGGGAATCGGGGTCACGGCGGACGCGCTGTGGGGCGAGTGCAAAGGCAGCGGTTCCAAGCCCTACCGGGCGTGCGTGGACCTGTCCGAGCCCGCCTACCGGTGCAACTGCCCGAGCCGGAAGTTCCCCTGCAAACACGCGCTCGGCCTGCTGCTGCTCTGGTCGGCCGACGGCGTCCCGGCCGCCGACGAGCCCGCCAACTGGGTGGCCGAGTGGCTCGACCAGCGGCGTGACCGCGCCGCGAAGGCGGCCACCCGCGCGGCGACGGCGGCGGCGGATCCGGCGGAGTCCGGCCCGCCGGGCGGCGGCCGCCGGGCCGAGCAGCGCGAGCAGCGTGTGGCGGCCGGCCTGTCGGAGCTGGAGCGTTGGCTCGCCGACCAGATCAGGCAGGGCATCGCCGGATCCCGGCGGCACGACCACTGGGACGGCCTCGCCAAACGTCTGATCGACGCGCAGGCCCCGGCCGTCGCCGGCAGCGTCTCCCGCCTGAACGCCGTCCTGGCGACCGAGGACTGGCCCGCCCGGCTGCTGGGCGAATACGCCCTCCTGCACCTGCTGTCGGTGGCCCACCGCCGCCTCCCCGAGATGGTGCGGGCCTCCGGCGACGGCGCGGGCGCCCCGGAGCGGGCCGGGGCGCCGCACCCGGCGGCCGCCGGGCTGCTGCAGCGGGTCCGCGAGCGGGTCGGTTTCCCGGTCACCAAGGAGGAGGTGCTCGCGGGGGAGACGGTCAGGGACGTATGGGACGTGCTCGGCCGCCGCGACGAGGAGCAGGACCGGCTGATCGCGCGCCGGGTCTGGCTCCGCGGCAGGGCCACGGGCCGGCCGGCGCTCGTGCTCTCCTTCGCCCCGGTCGGTCAGGCCCTCGACGCCTCGCTCGTCACCGGCACGGCACTCGACGCCGACCTGGCGTTCTATCCGGGTCCGTCACCGCTGCGGGCCCTGGTCGCCGCCCGCCACGACGCCGCACCCGCCGGCCCCGCGCCCGGATCCACCCCTGAGCGGGCGCTGGAGGAGGTGGCCCGGGCGCTGGCGGGAGACCCCTGGGTGGACTCCTGGCCCGTCGTCCTCGACGGGGTGATCCCGGCCAGGGGCTCCTCCTGGCAGCTGGCCGGCCCCTCCGGGGGACTGGCGCTGCACCCGTCGGCCGGCACCCCGTGGCGGCTGCTCGCGGCCTCCGGCGGCCACCCGCTGACCGTCGCCGCCGAATGGACCCCCAGGGGGCTGCGGCCCCTCACGACCTGGGACGAGAAGGGCAGGGTGATCGTCCTGTGAACGCCTCGGCCGAGTGGGAGGACCTCGTCTCCACCGCGCTCGTCGGCACCGACCGCCGTCCCCTCCCGGGTGGCGCGCCGGGCGAGGTGGAGCTCCTCGAACGCGCCGCCGTGCACACGCTGCGGATGCGGGCCGGTCACCGGCTGGAGGAGGGCGAGCCGCTGAGCGTCGCGCCGCCCGAGGAGCAGCCCGCGCTCTCGCCCGCGGCCGCCGACCGGCTCGCCCGGATCCTCGGCGGCGAGCGGCCGAGGCTGCTGACCGAATGGCTGGAGACCGCGGCCGGGCACGGCTACCGGATCTCGCCGCACCTGCTGCCCGAGCTCCTCGACCAGGGGGCCAGAGACCGGTCGATCCGCCCGCACCTCGGCGTCCTCGCCGGAAACCGGGGCCGCTGGCTGGCCGGGCTCAACCCCGAGTGGGGCTTCCTGCTGGAGGAGGTCACCTCGGCCGCCGTGACCGGGGCCGACGGCGCCCGGGAGGTCTGGGAGCTGGGGACCTCCGGCGACCGCCGCGCCCACCTGGCCGCGCTGCGGGCGGCGGACCCGGCGGAGGCCAGGGAGCTGCTCGCGGCGACGTGGGAGAAGGAGACCCCCGACGACCGGGCGGCGTTCCTGGAGGTCCTCGCCGAGCGGCTCTCTCCCGACGACGAGCCGTTCCTGGAGTCCGCCCTCGACGACCGCCGCCGCGAGGTCCGCCACCAGGCCGCCGACCTGCTCACCCGCCTGCCCGGCTCCCGCCTGGGCCTGCGGATGGCCGAGCGGGGCGCCCGCTACCTCTCCGTCCAGGACGGGACGATCCAGGTCACCCCGCCCGCCGCCTGCGACGGCGCGATGGAGCGCGACGGGATCCGGGCCAAGCCGCCCCGGGGCACGGGCGAGCGGAGCTGGTGGCTCCAGCAGGCCGTGGCGCGCACCCCGCTCGCCGTCTGGCCCCGTCTGCTCGGCCGCCCGCCGGCCGAGCTGGTCCGCATGAAGATCGTCGACTGGGGCCGGGAGGTCATGGCGGGGTGGGTCAGGGCCACCGTGCTCCAGGGCGACCCCGAATGGGCCAGGGAGCTGTTCGCCTGGGACCCGCTCGCCGACCTGCTGGCCGCGCTGCCCCCCGCCGAGCAGGAGCGCGTCGCGGCCGACTTCGTCCGCCGGCACGGCCTGGACGGCCAGCTCATCATGGTCCTCGGCGGCGCCTCGGCCCCCTGGGGGCCCGGCCTGGCCAAGGCCGTGCTGCAGAAGATCCTCGAGGTCTCCGGCACCCAGCCGTGGAACCTCGGCGAGCTGACCAAGCTCGCCGGTGAGCGCATCGACCCCGCCCTGTACGGCGTGGCCGAACGCCTCTCGCCCGAACCGCCCATCCAGGAGGTCGCCGCCCTCCTGCGTTTCCGTGACGACATGTTGAAGGAGCTTGTGTGACAACGGTTCTGCGGGCCCACGCCGAAGACCAGTACGCCGAGGAGCTGGCGATCCTGGCGAAGGACGACGACCGGGTCCGGCCGCCGGGCTGGAAGCTGTCCCCCTGGGCGGTGACCCGCTACATCCTGGGCGACGGTGATCAGATCACCCCGAAATACATCGGGCCCCGCCGCATCGTGGAGGTGGCGGTGGCGACCCTCGCCACCGACCGCGCGCTGCTGCTGCTCGGGGTGCCCGGCACCGCCAAGACCTGGCTGTCGGAGCATCTGGCGGCCGCGGTCAGCGGCGACTCCACCCTGCTCGTGCAGGGCACCGCGGGCACCGCCGAGGAGGCCATCCGCTACGGCTGGAACTACGCGCGGCTGCTGGCCGAGGGCCCGTCCCGGGAGGCGCTCACGCCCAGCCCGGTGATGCGCGCGATGACCGAGGGGCGCATCGCCCGGGTGGAGGAGCTGACCCGCATGCCCTCCGACGTCCAGGACGCGCTGATCACCGTGCTGTCGGAGAAGACGCTGCCGATCCCCGAGCTCAACGAGGAGGTCCAGGCCACGCGCGGGTTCAACGTCATCGCCACCGCCAACGACCGCGACCGGGGGGTCAACGACCTGTCCAGCGCCCTGCGCCGCAGGTTCAACACCGTCGTGCTGCCGGTCCCGGCCACCGCCGAGGAGGAGGTGGACATCGTCTCCCGCCGCGTCGGCCAGCTGGGCCGCTCCCTGGAGCTGCCCCGGACCACGACCGGCCTGGAGGAGATCCGCCGCGTCGTCACGGTCTTCCGCGAGCTGCGCACCGGCGTCACCGAGGACGGCCGCACCAAGGTCAAGTCCCCCAGCGGCACCCTCAGCACCGCCGAGGCCATCTCCGTCCTCACCAACGGCATCGCGCTGGCGGCCCACTTCGGCGACGGCGTCCTCCGCCCCTCCGACGTGGCCGCCGGGATCGTCGGCGCCGTGGTCCAGGACCCGGTCTCCGACCAGGTCGTCTGGCGGGAATACCTCGAGACCGTCGTCCGCGAGCGCCAGGACTGGCGCGACTTCTACCGGGCCTGCCGTGACGCGGGCTGAGGCGTGGAGCGCCGGGGCGGGGCCGTCCCGTCCCGCGGCGTCCGCACCACGTGGCGCCCGCCGCGGCCCGTCACCGGCCGGACCGGCCGGCCCCCCGGCGATCGGAGGCCGCCCGTGAGCGTCTCCGTGCTGGGCATCCGGCACCACGGGCCGGGTTCGGCGCGGTCCCTGAGAGACGAGCTGGAGCGGCTCAGGCCGGACATCGTGCTCATCGAGGGCCCGCCGGAGGCGGACGGGCTGGTCGAGCTGGCCAAGGACCCCGGTCTCGAACCCCCGGTGGCGCTGCTGGCCCACGTGCCGGGAGAGCCGTCCAAGGCCGCCTTCTGGCCGTTCGCGGTCTTCTCCCCGGAGTGGCAGGCGATCCGTCACGCGGTGGAGGCGGGCGTCCCGGTCCGCTTCTGCGACCTGCCCGCCGCCCACAGCCTCGCCTCCCGCCCGGAGGACGAGCCGGGAGAGGGGCGGGCACCGGACACGGCACCCGAGGACGCGGGGCCGGAGGACGGCCGGCCGGCGGACCGGCAGAAACCGGCCGGGCACGCGCCGGGGACGGAGCCGTCCGAGGGGGAGGGGCCGCAGGCCGGGATGCCGGCCGTACGGGCCGACCCGATCGGGGCGCTCGCCCGCGCCGCCGGATACGACGATCCGGAGCGCTGGTGGGAGGACGTGGTCGAGCACCGGGGTGACACGCCGTTCCGGGTGATCGCCGAGGCCATGGCGGCGGTCCGCGACGGGCACGTCGCCGACGCGTACGGATCCCGGCGCGAGGCCTTCATGCGGCGCACGATCCGCAGGGCGGTCAAGGACGGGTTCGAGCGGATCGCCGTCGTCTGCGGCGCCTGGCACGTGCCCGCGCTGGCCGGGACGGCGGAGGAGGGCGCCGGCTGGGGCGCGGGGCTGCCCACGGTGAAGGCCGACGACGAGCTGCTGCGGGGGCTGCCCAAGGTCAAGGCCGAGATGACCTGGGTGCCGTGGACCTACGGGCGGCTGGCCGCCTGGAGCGGATACGGCGCGGGAGTGACCTCACCGGGCTGGTACCACCACCTGTTCGCCTCCGCCGACCGTCCGGTGGAGCGGTGGCTGACCGCCGCCGCCGGGGTGCTGCGCGAGGAGGACCTGCCGGTCTCCTCCGCCCACGTCATCGAGGCGGTACGGCTCACGCAGAGCCTGGCCGTGCTCCGGGGACGGCCGCTGGCGGGGCTGGCGGAGGTCACCGAGGCGGTCCGGGCCGTCCTGTGCGAGGGCGACGACCTGCCGGTGGAGCTGATCCAGCGGCGCATGGTCGTGGGGGAGCGGCTCGGCCACGTCCCCGACGCGACCCCGATGGTCCCCCTCCAGCGCCACCTCCGCGAGGAGCAGCGCCGGCTGCGGCTCAAGCCCGAGGCCCTGGACCGTGAGCACGACCTCGACCTGCGCAGGCCCCTCGACCTGGAGCGCAGCAGGCTGCTGCACCGGCTGCGCCTGCTCGGCGTCGACTGGGGCACGCCCCAGGAGAGCCGGAGCAAGGGCACCTTCCGCGAGTCGTGGACGCTCGCCTGGCGCCCCGAGTTCGACATCGACCTGATCGAGGCGGGCGCCTGGGTTGACTTAGCGCCAGGCCGTGCGTAGCTTCTCCCATATGGGCATCTATCTGACCCGGTGTGCACATGTCGACTTCTGTCGAGTGTCCAGC
>NZ_JBSFPS010000286.1:0-12789 GCF_053588315.1 Streptosporangium sp. NPDC003464
ACTGCCCGGACTGGGTGCCGGGTGAGCTGTGGATCGGCGGGGCGGGGGTGGCGCTGGGCTACCGGGGTGATCCGGAGGTCACGGCGGCCAAGTTCCGCCGGGCGGGGCGCCCGAGGCGCGGGGCGGCGCCGGGACCGTTCAGGGCGGCGGGGTGGGCCGGTGCCCACCCCGTCGGCCCGCGCGGCCGGTTCCGCGGAGGGCCGGACGCCGGTAAAGGCCGTCCGCGGTCCGGCGGGCCCGCCTGGCACGGTCCGATGCCCGCAGGTCAGGGTCATCAGGTGTTTTCTTGCCGTTCGGCATGGACCGCTCCTTTCCTGGATAAAATCACTGCACTTATGCACGGTTACGACGAGCACGACCAGGCAAGATGGGTGCCGGAACCTCCCGGCAACCCGGAGAGAGGCCCGTTCGAGCGAGACCGGGCGCGGGTGCTGCACAGTGCGGGGCTGCGGCGGCTGGCCGCCAAGACCCAGGTGGTCGGGCCGGGGGAGACCCTCGGCAGTGGGCAGCACATCCCGCGCACCCGGCTGACCCACTCGCTGGAGTGCGCGCAGATCGGCCGGGAGATGGGCCAGTCGCTCGGCCGCGACCCCGACCTGATGGAGACCGCCTGCCTGGCCCACGACCTCGGGCACCCGCCGTTCGGGCACAACGGGGAGACCGCGCTCAACGAGCTGGCCGCCGGATGCGGCGGGTTCGAGGGCAACGCCCAGAGCCTGCGCCTGCTGACCCGGCTGGAGGCCAAGGTCGTCACCGAGGACGGCCGCAGCGCCGGGCTCAACCTCACCCGCGCCTCCCTGGACGCCGCCGTCAAATATCCCTGGACCCGCGAGAAGAGCCCGAAATACTGCGCCTACGGCGACGACCTGGCCGTCTTCGAGTGGATCAGGGAGGGCGCGCCTGAAGGGCGGGTCAGCTTCGAGGCCCAGATCATGGACTGGGCCGACGACGTCGCCTACTCGGTGCACGACCTGGAGGACGCCCTCCACTCGGGCGCCGTCGCGCCGGAGGCGCTGCGCGAGGCCGGCGAGCGCCGCGAGGTCTGCGCGACCACCCGCGACTGGTACGCCCCGGACGCCGACACCGGCGAGCTGGAGGACATCTTCAGCCGGCTGGTCGCCCAGCCGCTCTGGCCCCGCCACTTCGACGGCTCACTCGCCGCCCTCGCCGCGATCAAGGGCCTCACCAGCTCGCTCATCGGCCGCCTGTGCCGCTCGGCGCAGATCGCCACCCGGGAGGCGTACGGCCCGGCCGCCGGCCGCCATGGCGCCGACCTGATCGTGCCCAGGGCCACCCGCCTGGAGTGCGCCCTGCTGAAGGGGCTCACCGCCCACTACGTGATGACCAGGGACGCGCACAACGCCAACCAGGCCAGGCAGCGCGAGCTCATCCACGACCTGGCCCACCTGATCATGCTGGGCGCGCCCGGCACGCTGGAGCCCGCGCTCCGGCCCTCCTTCACCAGGGCCGGCGGCGACGCCGGGCGGCTCCGCGTGGTCGTCGACCAGATCGCCTCGCTCACCGACACCTCCGCGGTCACCTGGCAGCGGCGCCTGTCCGGCCGCTAGCCCCCGATGGTGATGTTCTCGTCGTCCGGCTGCGGGGGCTTCTCGGTGGCCTTGGGCTTGGCCACCGGCTTGGACTTGCACAGGGTCGCGCACTTGGGCGCCGCCCCGGTCTGGGCCATCACGGCCTGCATCTCGTCCTTGGGTGAGAGCGTGCGGTTGCCGTTCAGCCAGGCGTCCAGGTAGTTCCACGGCTTGACCATGCCGCGCCGTACCCACCAGAGCGCGGGCTCGGTCTTCCAGGAGATGGCGAAGTAGAGGTTGCTGGCGGTGGAGCGGGCGTTGCCCGAGTTGCCGACCTGGCCCAGGACCTGGCCCGCGCTGACCCGCGTCCCCGGCCGGATCCCCGGGGTGACCCTGTCGAGGTGCCCGCCGAGGTAGCGCACGCCGTCGTCCCCGATGACGGTGACGAACCGGCCCTCGCGGTCGGTCCCCCGGTCGGTGGAGGGCGTCCAGCGGTTCTTGATGTTGACCTCGTGGACCACGCCGTTCACCGGCGAGACGAACGAGCACCCCTTGGCCGCCCAGATCGTGGTCTTGGGCAGGACCAGCAGCCTGCTCTCGTAGGTCACCCGGCAGCCCCTGACGGGGAAGACGTAGGTGTGGTCGGACACCTTGGGCGGCGGCACCTGCACCGGGTCGTCGGCCTTGGGCCGGTCGACCGTCACCCTCACCGGCACCTTGGGGGTGGGCGTCGCCGTGGGCGCCGGAATCGTCGCGGTCACCGCGCCCGGCGCCGCGGCGACCGCCTCGGCCACGGGAGCCGGAGGAAGGGTGCTGATGCCCGCCACGCCGCCCGGTGAGGCGCAGGCCCCGGTGACGAGCGCCGCGCTGGTTACCGCGGCCAACCGTGCTATATGCCCCGATCGCATGATCTCCACCCGCGTAACTTATCGAGAATCAGCCTTTACCTTTGTAACCGACCTTCCGATTGGTCACGACCCGTTCGAGAAAGTCGTCCCCGTCGTCCGGCTCGGACCTGTCGGAGGGCCCCACTAGACTCACGGCGTGGCAGGCCGGATCAGTGACGAGGACATCGCGCTCGTGCGGGAGCGCTCACCGATCGCCGACATCGTGGGTGAGCACATCCAGCTCCGCAACGCGGGCGGCGGAAACCTGAAGGGGCTGTGCCCCTTCCACGACGAGAAGAGTCCGTCCTTCAACGTCACCCCCACCCGGGGATACTGGTACTGCTTCGGCTGCGCCGAGGGCGGCGACGTCATCACCTTCGTCCGGCGGCTGGAGCACCTGTCGTTCGGCGAGGCCGTGGAGCGGCTGGCGAACCGGGCCGGCATCCAGCTCCGCTACGAGCAGGGCGGCTACGTCCCCGGCCGCGAGCAGGGCGAGCGGAGCCGGCTGATCGAGGCGCACCGGGCGGCGGCGGAGTTCTACGCCTCGAAGCTGACCGCGCCGGAGGCCGCGGTCGGGCGCAGATTCCTGTCGGAGCGGGGCTTCGAGCGGGTCGACGCCGAGCACTTCGGGGTGGGCTACGCCCCCGCCGAGTGGGAGGCGCTCTCCCGCCACCTGATGGCCCGGGGGTTCACCAGCGCTGAGCTGATCAAGGGGGGCCTCGCCAAGGAGGGGCGGCGGGGTCCGATAGACCGCTTCCGGGGGCGGCTGGTCTGGCCCATCCGCGACATCACCGGCGACGTGATCGGTTTCGGCGCGCGGAAGCTGAACGACGCCGAGGACGGTCCGAAATACCTCAACACCCCCGAAAGCCCGCTCTACAAGAAGAGCGAGGTCCTCTACGGCGTCGACCTGGCCAAGCGGGAGATCTCCAAGCGGTCCCAGGCGGTGATCGTCGAGGGCTACACCGACGTGATGGCCTGTCACCTGTCGGGCGTGCCGACGGCGGTGGCCACCTGCGGCACCGCGTTCGGCGAGGAGCACATCAAGGTGCTGCGGCGGCTGCTGCTGGACCAGTCGGGGTCCCACGGCGAGGTGATCTTCACCTTCGACGGTGACGCGGCGGGGCAGAAGGCGGCGCTGCGGGCCTTCGCCGACGAGCAGAAGTTCGTCACCCAGACCTTCGTGGCCGTGCAGGCCGACGGGCTCGACCCGTGCGACCTGCGCGTGCGGCAGGGCGAGGCCGCCGTGCGCGACCTGATCGCCAGCCGGGAGCCGCTGTTCGCGTTCGCCATCCGCAGCGTGATCTCCCGCTACGACGTGAGCACCAACGAGGGCCGGCTGTCGGCGCTGGACGCCGCCGCGCCGATCGTGGCCGGGATCAAGGACCGGGCGCTGCGCCAGCTTTACGGGGTCGACCTCGACCGGTGGCTGGGCTTCAACAACGAGCGTTTCGTCATGGACCGGATCGCCGAGATCTCCGCCACGGCCCAGCAGCGCCCGCAGCGGCCCGCCGGGCCGCGCCGGGTCGCCGACCTCACCGACCCGGGCGTGCGGACCGAGGCCGAGGTGCTGAAGCTGGCCGTGCAGCGCCCGGCGCTGCTCGGTCCCGGCTTCGACGCGATCGGCCCGGAGGCGTTCACACTGCCCGAGCACGCCGCCCTCCACCGGCTGGTCATGGAGGCCGGCGGCACCGCGGCGGCCGGGCACGGCGGCCGGGAGTGGGTGGACCGGCTGCTGGAGGGGGTGTCCGACGCGCTGCGCGGGGTGGTCACCCGGTTCGCGGTGGAGGAGTTGCGCGCGGACGTGGCGAACGAGGAGCGCTACGCCTCGGCCATGCTGGCCGCGCTGGAGCTCGTCTCGGTGGCCCGGGCGATCGAGCAGTTGAAGTCGCGCATGCAGCGGACCAACCCGGTCGAGGAGCAGCAGGACTACAACCGGCTGTTCGGCGAGCTGGTCGCGCTGGAGCAGCAGCGGCGCGTGCTGAAGGAACGCGCCGCCGGAAGCTGATCGCGTAATTGGCTTTAATTTCCATGCGCTGATTCGACCAAACCCTAATAAGGTCTCGGTTCGATAATGATCCGGGCCTTACCTTCGGTGCCAAAAATAGGTCTGCCATTTTGGGGACCCAATACAGCAGACTGTGTCCCGTGGGTGCATCGGTGCTGCCAAGTGGGCCGCCATCGGTAGACCAGGTGGCCGACCTCGTTGCGAAAGGGAGGGAGCGCGGAAGCGTCACGGTCGACGACGTGGCCGCCGCTCTCGACAAATCCGAGCTGCCGTCCGACGCGCTCGAACGCGTCGTCCGCATGCTCGCCGAACACGGAGTGGAGGTTCTCGAGCCCCAGGGCGATGAGGAGACCACCCGCTCGGATGAGGAGGACGTCGGTAAACGGGCGCCGACCAGCGATCTGGTCCGCATCTACCTGCGGGAGATCGGGCGGGTGCCACTGCTGACGGCCGAGGAGGAGGTGGAGCTCGCCAAGTCCATCGAGGCGGGGCTGTTCGCCGAGGACAAGCTGGCGAACATCGTCTCGCGGCTGGCCTTCCCGGAGTTCAAGGAGCTGGTCTGGCAGGGCACGCGGGCCAAGCAGCGGCTGATCGAGGCCAATCTGCGGCTCGTCGTCTCCATCGCCAAAAGATATGTGGGCCGCGGGATGCTGTTCCTGGATCTGATCCAGGAGGGCAACCTCGGGCTCATCCGGGCGGTCGAGAAATTCGACTACACCAAGGGATACAAGTTCTCCACGTATGCCACATGGTGGATTCGCCAGGCGATCACACGGGCCATCGCCGACCAGGCGCGCACCATTCGCATTCCGGTGCACATGGTCGAGACGATCAACAAGTTGGTCCGGGTGCAGCGCCAGCTCCACCAGGACCTGGGCCGCGAGCCGGCGCCCGAGGAGATCGCGCTGGAGATGGATCTCCCGATCGACCGGGTGATCGAGATCCAGCGCATCGCGCAGGAGCCCGTCTCGCTGCAGTCGCCGATCGGCGAGGAGGACTCCGACCTCGGTGACTTCATCGAAGACGCCGACGCGGTCGTGCCGATGGAGGCCGCGGCCTTCATCATGCTGCAGGACCAGCTCGACGACATCCTCGCCACGCTGTCCGACCGTGAGCAGCGCATCATCCAGCTGCGCTTCGGCCTGGCCGACGGCCACCCCCGGACGCTGGAGGAGGTCGGCCGGGAGTTCGGCGTGACGCGGGAGCGGATCCGGCAGATCGAGTCCAAGACCCTGGCCAAACTCCGCCATCCGACCAGAGCACAGATGCTCCGCGACTATCTCGACTGAGAGTCCGTACGGCGAAGGCCCCCTGGTGCGCGTCCCGGGGGCCTTCGCCGTTCCCGGCGTTGGGGCCGGTGCCCGCGCCCGCGCCCGCAGGCCGACGGTGGCGCTTGTCACATCCGCCTGAGGGTCACCCGGTTGGCGGATTGAGGTAAGGGGAAGCTAAGTTAGGGACGCCTGACCGACCATCAGGCGCCTCGATGCCTCCCGTCCGCCGTTCCGCCACCGCCCATGGCCTCCTCGCCCCGGCCGGCACCGCCGTCGGACCGCTGTCCGGTCCGGCCGTGGTCGCGGCCGGTCGATCTTTCACGAGAAGGGGAAGAGATGCCCGATCTCAGCCGACGCAGGCTTCTGACCGGCGCGGGCCTCGCCGTGGGCGCCGGGGCCGCCGCCGTCGCGGGCGCAGGCTTCGTACGACAGGCGCAGCCGGAGCCGGTCCGGGCCGACTCGCCCGGTGCCTCGATCCCGTTCCACGGCCCGCACCAGGCCGGGATCGCCACCCCGGTCCAGGACCGGCTGCACTTCGCCGCCTTCGACCTGAGCACCGACTCCCGCGAGGCGGTGGTGGCGATGCTGAAGGCGTGGACCGCCGCGGCGGCCCGGATGACCGCGGCGCAGGAGGTCGGCGGCGGGGCGACGGGCGCGGAGCTCGCCCCGCCGGACGACACCGGCGAGGCCATCGGCCTGCCCGCCTCGCGGCTCACGCTGACGGTGGGCTTCGGCCCCACGTTCTTCGACAAGCTGAAGCTGCCCAGGCCGGACCGGCTCAAGGAGCTGCCGCACTTCCCGGGGGACAAGCTCGACCCGGCCCGCAGCGGCGGCGACCTCTGCGTGCAGGCGTGCGCCGACGACCCCCAGGTCGCGGTGCACGCCGTACGGAACCTGGTGCGCATCGGCTTCGGCACGGCGTCGGTCCGGTGGTCCCAGCTCGGCTTCGGCAAGACGTCCTCGACCACGCCGGACGCGCAGACCCCGCGCAACCTGATGGGCTTCAAGGACGGCACCGCCAACATCGCCGGGACCGACGGCAAGCGGCTGGACGAGCACGTCTGGGTGGGCGAGGAGGGGCCCGAGTGGATGCGCGGCGGCTCCTACCTCGTGGCCCGGCGGATCCGGATGCACATCGAGACCTGGGACCGGACCTCGCTGAAGGAGCAGGAGGACATCTTCGGGAGGACCAAGCGGGAGGGCGCCCCGTACGGGGGCACACGCGAGCACGACCCCGTGGTCCTGGCCAGGATGCCGGTCGACTCCCACGTGCGGCTGGCCCACCCGGACTCCCTGGGCGGGGTGACGATCCTGCGCCGGGGCTACTCCTTCACCGACGGCAGCGACGGCCTGGGACGGCTGGACGCGGGCCTGTTCTTCCTGGCCTACCAGCGTGACCCCGAGAAGGGGTTCATCCCGATCCAGCGCGCCCTGGCGGCCAAGGACACGCTCAACGAATACATCCAGCACGTCGGGTCCGGCCTGTTCGCCTGCCCGGGCGGGGTGCAGCCGGGCTCCTACTGGGGTGCGGGGCTCCTCGCCTGACCTGAGGTCCGGCCGCCGGCCTGTCCTCAGGGGCCGCCCGCGGCCGGACGGCCCCTGAGGTCCTCCGGAGCCGGTCCGGCCGGATGGGCCCTCAGCCGCCGACGGACACCAGCACGTCCTGCGCGCGGTGGTCGGACAGGCCCTGGGGATCCAGGAGGCCGTAGCCGTGGACGGTGGCCGCCGAGGTGAAGGTCCAGTCGAGCTGCCACAGGGCCGGCCCGCCGGCCGGCCAGGAGGCGGGCAGCAGGACGGGGGAGGCGCGGTTGGCGTTGGAGAGCCGGCCGGACAGCCACCCCAGGTCGCCCATGGCGTAGGTGGTGTTGAAGTCGCCGGTGACGACGAGCGCGCCGCGGTTGGCGCCGACGTCGGCCTCCAGGCCGTCGAACTGTGCCTGGCGGGCGGCGTCGCGGTCCCGTAACCCGGTGTAGAACCGCGAGGTCAGCGGGCTGTCGTCCAGCATGTACTGGGTGGGGACGTGCACGTTGTAGACCGACAGCACGGAGGCGCCGACCCGCAGGTCGGTCCGTAGGACCTTGGCCAGGTCGAACGCCGCCCGCCACGGGGAGCCGGGACCGAGGGCCCCGGCCGGCCCCAGCGCCCGGGCCGAGACGATGGGCAGGCGGGACAGCGTGACCAGCTCGCCCTCCACCGCGAGGTGGTATCCGGGGAACTCCCGGCGCAGCCGCGCCAGGTCGTCGACCTGGCGCGGGGCGCCGCCGGACCAGTGCAGATACTCCTGGAGCGCGTAGACGTCGGCGTCGCGGGCCCTGAGGAAGGCGTAGAAGCGGTCCGGGTCGTCGTCCTGGTCCCAGTATTCGGTGTTCCACGACAGCACGCGGAGCGCGCCGGCCGGGGCGGCGGCCGCGGTGCCGCCGGTCAGCGCACCGGGGTTGAGCCCGCTCTGGCCCGCGCCGAGGAGGAGGGAGGCGGCCGCCAGGACCGCGCACCACCGCCGGGTCCGGCCGGCCCGGCCGGTCAGCGGCACGGCGGCCAGCAGCAGGAGCGGCGCGGCGAGATAGACCAGCGGCGGCACGAGGTCCGGTACCAGCCACAGCCAGAACCGGCCCGACAGCAGGTGGTGCAGGACGACGAACGCCAGCCACGCGGCGGCGGCCCAGGCGAGCGCCCGGGCCCGCCGCCGGGGCGTACGGCCGGCCGGCGCGGGCGGCCGCCGCGCCGCGGCGCCTGTCACGTCCGCCGTCTCCGCTCCGCCGTACACGCCCTTCAGCCTCCGCTCCGCAGCACGGCCGGGGCCGGGACGTCGTAGACCCCGCGGAAGCGCCGGGACACCAGCCACTGCGCCGCCCCGGCGGCCACGCCACCGATGATGACGAGGTTCACCAGGAAGTGCACGCCGACGAAGAACAGGCCGAAGAGCGGGCAGCGCCGGGCGAACACATACCGGTACATGCCCGCGTCACAGGCCAGTGAGACGGCCAGCCAGAGCGCCGGTACGGCGGCGGCAGCGGGGCCCAGGAGCAGGGGCAGCGGCAGGGTGAGGGCCGCGAACGCCGCCGCCAGGGAGGCCCAGGCCCGGGAGGCGGTCTCGTAGCCCCGCGCGAACCTGCGCCGCCGGGCGTACAGGGGCACGCGCAGTCGGCCGCGGTGGAAGAGTTTGCGCAGCAGCGCCCCCAGCTCGCGGTCGTGGCCCATCCGGCCGCGCACCGCCGAGGTGATCACGACGGTCCGCCGCAGGCTGAGCCGCCGGCCGTAGTCGACCTCCTCGGTGTGGCGCAGCAGCGGGTTGAACGGCCCCGTCTCGGCGAAGACGTCCGCGCGGATCGCGAACATCGCCGACCACAGGAAGGAGACCTCGCCCTCCGAGCCGATCGACCAGTAGTGGTGCTGCAGGGCGCGGTAGTCCTCGGTCCGGGTGGAGCGGATCAGCGGTTCGGGGTCCTCGATGCCGCAGACGGCGCCGAGGCCGGGGTCGGCCTCCAGGAGCGCCACCGCGGTGGCCACCGCGTCGGGGGCCAGCGCCACGTCGGAGTCGACGAAGAACAGGATCTCGCCGGCCGCCCGGGCGGCCCCGGTGTTGCGGGCCACCGCGGAGCCGCCGTTGGCCGGGGTCCGGACGACGGGCACCCCCATGGACTCCGCGATCGACACCGATCCGTCGGTGCTGCAGTCGTCCACCACCATGATCTCCAGGGGGGAGTGGGTCTGCTCCCGCAGGGCCGCCAGGCACAGCGGCAGGAACCGCGCGTGGTTGTAGTTGGGCACGATGACGGTGACCAGTGGACGGTCCGGTCCCATGGGTTACCCCGCTTTCGGATTCTGGTCCGGGTTCGGATGACGGTCCGGGGCGCGGCGCGCGGACGGCCCGGCGCCGCGGGCGCTCTCCCCGGCGGCCGGTGAGACGACCACGTCCTGCAGATGGTGGGTGGACATCCCCTCGGGGGAGCGCAGCTCGTAGCGGTGCACGCGCAGGCCGGGCGAGGTGAGGGTCCAGTCCATCCGCCACAGCCGCAGCCCCGCGAAGGTGAGCGTCGCCGGGTACGGTGACCGGCCGGCGCGCGCCGCGTCGGCCAGGCCCGCCAGCCGCCGCGCGTGTCCCGTGCCGGGCAGCGTGTTGAAGTTGCCGGAGACCAGCACGGGGTTGCGGTTACGGCCGAGATCGGCGGCCAGTGCGTCGAACTGGGCCGTCCGCGCGGTGTCCAGCGCCGCTATGGACCGGTAGAACTCCCGGCTCAGCGGGCTGGAGCTGAGGTAGAGCATGTCGTAGAAGTGCACGTTGTACACCGAGACCAGGCGTCCGCCGACCCGCAGGTCGGTGCGGAGGGCCGCGTCCGTCCAGGAGGGCGCGAGCGGGTTCGGGTCCGCCCCCAGCGCCGCCTGGCCCGCCACGGGGAGGCGCGAGATCGTCAGCAGGCCGCCGGCGGTCACGATGTGGTGGCTGGGGAACTCGCTCCGCAGCCGCTCCCCGTCCCGCAGGGGCAGCGGGGCCCCGGGGCCGCACCCCGAGTGCTCCTGGAGCAGGTAGACGTCGGCGTCGAACCCTTTCAGGTAGGCGAAGAAGCGGCCGGGGTCGTCGGTGGTGTTCCAGCAGTAGGTGTCCCAGGAGACGACGTGGAGCGCGCCGGGCGGGGCGGGCCCGTCCCCGGCCCACGCCCAGGGGGCGCGCGGGTTCAGCCCCGCCTGGTCCAGGCCGAGGACGAGGGCGGCCGCGGTGAGCAGGGCCGTCCACGCGCGGGCGGTCCGGGCGGTCCGGACGCGGCACAGCCGGAGCACCACGAGGGCGGCGAGCAGCGCCACCGGCAGCAGCGCGAACAGCAGGGGCGGCACCATGAGATCGGGGACGACCCACACCCAGGTGCGGCCGGTGAGCAGCCGGCGCAGCGCGATGAGCGCCACCTGCGCCGCCGCCAGGCTGACCAGCACCCGTTCGAGGCGGGACAGCCGCGTGCGGGCGAGCAGGAGCATCGCCACCGCCCCGAGCACCAGCAGCGGTCCGAGGCAGAACATCAGGAGCGGCAGCGCGCCCCCCCACCACCAGAACCTGCCGGTCAGCCAGTTGGCCAGGGCGGACAGCAGCCACACCGCCGACACCCCGAGCGCCACCCGCACCGCCCAGCGCCCCGCCGCGGTCCGCCGCCGCTCCGGCCCGTCCTCCGGTACGGCCGCGCCCGGCGGGTGGAGCCGGGCGGTGCGCCCGCCGGGCCCCGATCCGGAGGGACCCGCGGTCATGCCGCCGTCCCCGCCGTCTCCGCCGTCTCCGCCGTCTCCGCCGTCTCCGCCGTGCCGGGCGCCCGGTCGCGGATGCGCAGCCAGAACGACGCCGGGCGGTAGGACTCGGTGAGCCCCAGGCGGTGCCAGAGCGGCTCCACCAGCCCGCGCAGCCGCGCGTCACCGTCGATGAACGCGTTCGGCAGCTCGGTGTCGAACCGGGCCGGGTCGGCCAGGAGGAAGGCCGCGAGCAGATACTGCTCGGAGTAGTGCCGCCAGCGCCACTCGGGCGGGTAGTCGCTGGGCAGCAGGATGTCGTGCAGCTGCACCAGGACGCCCGGCCGCAGCAGCGGCAGGATCTCGAAGAAGAAGACGGTCACGTCCGACCCCATGAAGACCCGGTGCGACCCGTCGAGGAAGACGATGTCACCGGCCTCCAGGTCGGCGAACAGCCCCGGGTCCACGCGCTCCAGCGGGCTGCGGACCACCGTGTCGCACAGCGCGTCGACGGTGGCGCGCGGCGCCGGGTCGATCGAGGTGACGCGGGTGCGCAGGCCGTGGTCGTCGATCGCGCGGCGGACGAACTTCGTGGAGTTGCCCGAGCCGATCTCGACGTACCGCCGCGGCGCGGCCTCGGTGAGGAAGCCGTACAGCGCGAGCGCGTCCAGCGGCGGCAGCCAGCCGTTGTCCCAGTACGGCGTGGTGCCGCCCGGGTGCTCCCGCACCGGGATGGCGGCCAGGCGCTGTTCCAGGGCGAGGAAGCGGGTGAGCCGCTCGGCGTAGCGGGCCCGGCCCCGTTCGAGCAGCGCCGCGATCTGCGGGTGGTCCGGCCTGCCGTACCCGAAGCGCGGCTCCGGCCGGGCGGGGTGGTCGATGAAGATCGGCCGGCGTAGGCCGAAGACGGACAGGACCGTGCCGTGCACCGCCGGGTGCCGCTCCAGCCACGCGAAGGGCCGGTCGGCGAGGGGCAGCGCGGCCAGCGCCCGCAGCAGGGGGCCGCTCACCCGCCCGGCGGGGAGCTGGCGGACGAGGTGGCGGAGCTGCTCGCGGCCCGGGGAGGCCGGCGGCGGGCCGCTGTGCGAGGTCGATGTCATGACGGGGAGGCTCCTTGCTGTCGGGTGAGTCGTGCGTGCTGGTCCCCGGCGGGCGGGGTGGGGCGGTGACCGCGCCGGCCGGTCCGGGCGAGCCAGCCCAGGACGGCGGCGGTCGACGCCAGGTCGGCCACGGTGATCAGCACCCGGCTCAGCGCCACCAGCGTGACCAGGCCGCTGCCGGTCAGCAGGGTGGCGACGGTGAGCCCGAGGACGGCCTCGCGCGGGCCCAGCCCGGAGGGCATCACCAGGGTGAGGACCCCGGCCACGGTGGACAGCGCGAAGCCGCCGACCCCCACGGTCAGGGCCCCGGACAGGGGCGCACCGAGCGCCACCGCGAGCACCGTGACGTGCAGGCCGCTGATCAGCCAGCCGGCCGCCATCAGCCCGGTCACCGTGAGCAGGACACGCCGTCCGGGCAGGACCGGCGGGACGTCGCCGCGGCGCAGCACGCGCTGGGCCACGCCGAGCAGCCTCTCCAGCAGCCGGGGCAGGGCCGCCGGCACGAGCGCGGCGGCCAGCGCCGGCAGCAGCGCCCACCACAGCGCGTCGGCCGCCACCAGCCAGGGCAGGGCGACCAGCCCGACCGCGAGCCCGGCGACCACCGCCAGTCCCTGGCTGGCCACGAAGGCCCCGGCCAGCCTGGCCGGGGGCTCGCCGAGCGGCCTGGCCTGCGCGGCGTGCGCCACCGCGGGCCCGCGGCGGCGGCGTGGGCGGCCGAGTCGATGGACTCGTCCAGGCAGAGCGGGGTGGTCAGGCGCTTGGCGAGCTGGGCGTGCTGGACCAGGTCGT
>NZ_JBSFPS010000287.1:0-12581 GCF_053588315.1 Streptosporangium sp. NPDC003464
CCTGGGGGCGTTCTGGACCCCCGCACTCATCTGGCTCGGCCTCGTGGTCGTCGCGGGCGCGGCCTCCTTCACCGGCGCCTACGCCACGGCCCTGGGCGGCGAGCGCTTCCTGCTGAGGTTGCGGGGCGAGGTGTTCTCGCACCTGCAGACGCTCACCCCGGACTTCTTCGACAACCGCCGCCTGGGCGACCTGATGGCCCGGCTCACCGACGACATCGAGGCCATCGAGGAGTTGGTCGGCTCCGGCGTGGTCCGGCTCCTCACGACGGTCGCCAGCGTGATCTTCTTCGCCGGGGCCGCCTTCTACATCCGGTGGGATCTCGCGCTGGTGACGTTCGCGATGGTCCCGGCGTTCCTGATCGTCTCCAAGGTCTTCGCGTCGAGGTTCAGGCGGGTCGCCGCGCGCGAGCGGCTCAGCAACGGAGCCATGAACAGCGTCATCGAGGAAGGGCTGGCCAACCAGTCCCTCGTCCAGGCGTACAACCGCCAGGAGACCGAGGCGCGCCGGCTGCACGCCGAGGGGCACACCTGGCTGCTGGCCAACGTGGCCCAGGCCCGGCTGTCGGCACTCTACGGGCCGGTCGTCCAGGTCATCGAGACCGTCTGCCTGCTCGTCATCATGGGATTCGGCGCGTGGGAGATCGCATCCGGCCGCCTCACCATCGGCGGGCTGCTCGCCTTCGCCGCCTACCTCGCCTATCTCTATCCGGCGGTGCAGAACCTGGGGCAGATCGCGCTCACCGTCTCCGAGGCGGCGGCGGGCTCCGACCGCGTCATCGAGATCCTGCGCACCCGGCCCGCCGTCACCGACCGCGACGGGGCGGTCCCTGCGGCGGCGCCGAGCCGCGGCCGGATCGACTTCGAGGAGGTCGGCTTCACCTACCCGGGAAGGACCGTCCCCACGCTGCGGAACCTGTCCTTCAGCGCCGAGCCGGGCGAGCTCGTCGTGTGCACCGGGCCCAGCGGCGCGGGCAAGTCCACCCTCACCAAGCTCCTGCTGCGGTTCTACGATCCCACCGTCGGGCGCATCCTCCTCGACGGAGTGGACATCCGCGACCTGCCGCGCCGGTCGCTGCGCGACAACATCACCATCCTCCAGCAGGAGAATCTGCTCTTCTCCGGGACCGTGCGCGACAACATCGCCTACGGCCGCCCCGGCTCCGGCATGGACGACATCGTCCGGGCCGCCGTCCTGGCGGACGTGCACGACTTCATCGGCACGCTGCCGCAGGGGTACGACACGCCCATCGGGCAGCGCGGCCGGCTCATATCGGGCGGGCAGCGCCAGCGCGTCGCCATCGCCCGGGCGATCCTGCGCGACGCCCCCGTGCTCGTCCTCGACGAGCCGATGACCGGGCTCGACGCGCGCACCGCGGCGCGGATCATGGAGCCTCTCCGGCGTCTCATGTCCGGCCGCACGACCATCCTCATCACCCATGACCTCCGCCTCATCCCCGAGGCGGCTCACACGATCGTCCTGGGAACGGCCCGGGACGCCGGCCGCCCGAGGATCAGCCTGTTCAGGCGCCGTGGCACGGCGGCCCGTCCGCTCTGAGGGACCGTCTCCGAGGGCCCCGCCCGCTCTGGGAGGGGCCCTCCGTCCGCTCTGAGGGACCCGTCCGCTCTGGGGAGGGGCCCTCCATCCGCTCCGGGACGGGCTCCGGAGCCTGAGGACTGAGAACACGGCGGCCCGCCCGCTCCGGGACGGGCTCCGGGGCCTGGAGGACTGAGAACTCCGGGCCCAAGGGATCGGGAGCTCCGGAGGCCGAGAGGCCGACAAAGGCGCGCCGCCTCCCGTCGCCGGAGAGGACCGCCTTCCACTGCCGGAGGGGACCGCCCCCAGGCGGCGGGGAGAACGCGGTGAGCCCGCTCCTGGGAACGGTGGCGCGCTCCTGGGAACGGTGGCGCGCTCCTGGGAACGGTGGCGCGCTCCTGGGAACGGTGGCGCGCTCCTGGAAACAGTGAGCCCGCTCCTGAAAACAGTGAGCCCGCTCCCGGAAAGGAGCGGGCTCGACGGCGGAGGCGGATGCTCCATCGGGTTTCACCCTCGGGTGTGGGTCCGTCGGATAAACGCCTCTGTTTTCCGGCCCGGGTTTCCCCGGGCCGGCCGGGGAGGGGACGTGCTCTCGCCCCGGTCATGTGTGATCCTGCGCCGGCGGCCCTATTCGGGGAGCCGGCCGGTCCGTCCCCGGTCTACCACCAACCGCCCCATCCACTGCCCCAGCCGCCCCAGCCGCCCCCGCCCCCGCCCCAGCCACCGCAGCCCCCGCCCCAGCCGCGACAGCGGCAGCAGCGGCGTCTCCAGCAGCCGCAGCCGGTGACGAAGCTCGTGGCCGTGGTGGCGGTCTGGGCGGCCGGGGTCGACGCCGCGGGCGTGACCGAGGCTCCTGCGGGAGCTGCCGCGAGTGCTCCAGCGAGGAGTCCCGCGCCCATCATGCTCGCGACGAACGAGGCGGCAGTCTTGGTTTTCATGCGATCCTCCGTTTTTCACGCGAAGACGGATCCGTCCTCATGGATTGCCGGACAATCCACAGCGTGCCGGAGGAGGAGCGATCAAGACACCGCAAAGCACTTATGCTTTGGCAAAGCACCGCAGAGGTGCATAAATAAGAAATAAATTGTGCATATCACCCTATTTCGGACAAATAGTTCTACCCACGCTAAATGGGATTTAGTCCCCGCTGTCCGGCCGCTGTGGGCGTGGCCGTACGCTGGCTGGGAACTCGAATGAAGGGAAGATCATGTTCCGGCATGTCGTGCTTTTCACCTGGGCCGAAGGGGCCACCGATGAGCAGAGGGCCGCGGTCGCGGCCGAGCTGGGCAAGCTGCCGGAGGTCATCGCGGAGATCCGCGCCTACGACATCGGCGCCGACGCGGGCGTGAACCCGGGCAACCACGAGTTCGCGGTCGTAGCGGACTTCGACAGCCTCGACGACTATCTCGTCTACCGTGACCACCCGGTGCACCAGGCCGTGATCGCCGAGCACATCAAGCCGATCCTGGCCTCACGGGCGGCCGTGCAGTACGTCTTCTAGGCGCCGCGCACTAGGCGTCCGGCGGGGTGTTCTCGCGGTGCATCAGGCGGTCGTCCGACGTCTGCCCGCGCTTGGGGGCCAGTACGACGCTCAACACGATCCCGACAGCGCCGACGATCATGAAGATCAGGCCGATGACGTCGATGTGCACGTCCTCGCCCAGGACGTCGGGCTCGATGGCGAAGCGGAGAATGGCGCCGAGCGTGAGAAAGAAGATGCTGACCCCGACACCCATCAGGTCCTCCGGACGCGAGTAATGGTCAGGTAAAGGGAGCGTGCGTGGTTGGTCATACCCTTTCGGGGGCGATCACACTACTCAGGCGGACCTTGTCTGCGGCGGTGGGTCCGGCCGATCCCAGGCAGACCGGGACGCCCAGGGCGTCGGCGACGGCCCCGGGCCAGTCGCCGGCGTCGATGCCGCCGGCGTAGCGGGGGCGCGCCCTCAGCACCCGCCCGGTCAGCCGGGCCTGCCGGTCCAGGTCGCCCGGGGGCCCCGCCGGCAGCTCGCCGATGTCGTAGGAGACGCACATCCGCGACACCGGGGCGTCCAGGTGGGTGAGCGCGAGCGCGTCGGCGCCGCCCGCGACCGCCAGCGCGTAACGGTGGGCCACCGCGTCGAAGTGGCCCACCCGGAAGGGCCCCTGCCACGGGCCGTCCGCGTTGTGCGCCTCGGCCGCCTCCAGCTCCGGATCCTCGGTGACCAGCGGACCGGGCCCGTGCCGGGTGGTGTAGGTGCGCAGCACGCCCAGCCGTACGGCGGGCACCCCGTCGAGCAGGGCCAGCGCGTTGGCGAAGGTCGTCGTGCTCCACGTCGTGTGGGGGTGGAAGCCGTGCCACTCGTCGAGCAGCACGCCCTGCGCCCCCTCGAAGACCACCGGGCGCCCGCGCAGCAGGGCGGCCGTGTAGGAGGAGTCCACCAAGGCCACCCGCTCGGCGAACGCCCGGTAGGCGGCGACGCAGTCCTCCACGGCGGGCCCGGTCACCCCCAGCGCCTCGCGGAGCGCGCGCAGCTTGCGGGTGAGCAGCGCCGGGTGCTCGCAGTCGCCGGCGGTCGGCCCGAGGCCCGGATGGCCCAGGGCGTAGGCCATGGTCTCGCCGACGCCCATCCCGCACGACCCGTGCCGGTCCGCCCCGCGCGCCAGCTCCCGGGCCCGCCCCGCCGCCACGTGGTACGGCGTGGCGAGCAGGGCGTCCCGGTCCACCGTGAGCAGCCCGAACGGGTCCGGGACGCCCAGCCCGGCCAGATGCGCGGCCTCCGGGGCCAGGGCGAGCGGATCCACGACCATGAACCTGGACAGGTGGGTCGGGACACCCCGGAGCGTCCCGGACCCGAACTGGGCGAAGGTGTGGTGCCGCCCGTCGGGCAGGACGACGTTGTGCCCGGCCTGCCCGCCGCCGTTGAACCTGACGACCGCCTGGACCGGCCCCTGGGCGCAGAGCCAGTCGACGACCGTGCCCTTCCCGGCGTCGCCGTAGCCCAGGTCGACCACGATCACATGCTCGCTCACAGCCGGATCACGCCGCTGCCGCCGCGGAGGTCGAGCTCCCCGCCCACCACCGGCGCGCCCCGCTCCAGCCTGGCCAGGGCCCTGCCCACCGCGGCCCCCGCGGCCGAGCCGAGGTCACCGAGGTCGCCGAGCCCCTGGTCCAGGTCGATGGCGTCCTCGCCGAGGCCGACCGTGAGCGCGATCGTCTCGCAGACCGCGTCCAGGTCGTCCAGCTCCAGCACGTTCTGGCCGAGCAGCTTGCGCCAGGCGGCCAGCGTGTGGCTGTCGCCGGCGTAGCCGGACCCGGCGGGCAGGATGTAGTAGACGTCGTAGATCCTGGTCAGCTCGGCGACGATCTCCTCGGTCGTGATGTCCCGCCCGAGGCTGTCGCCGATCACCTTGCCGACCTCGCGGCGCTTGACCTTCGGGTAGGGGAGTTCGTCGCCGATGATGAACAGGTAGCCCCGGCGCCCCCGCTTCTCGAAGCAGTCGAGCGAGGTGTGCCTGGCCATGAAATACATCGCCAGCTCGTACGACTCGGTCCGCTGGCCGCCGCCCCCGCCCTCCAGCAGGATCTTGCCCAGATCCTCGTCCATCCGGTTGTCGGACTCGAACTGGCCGATCTGCAGCGGGGCCCGGTCGCAGGTGGCGTCGCCGATCGCGCCGAAGAGGATCTGCGGGTCGGCGGCGTAGCCCTTGCGGAGCAGCAGGCCGAGCAGGTCGGGCAGCTTGGTCTGGAGCGTGCGGGGCACCCCGCCCATCGAGCCGGTCACGTCGAACAGGACGGCGACGGCCACGGTGGCCGGGTGCTCGTCGGAGTCACGGCTCTCCCGGGCCGCCACGCCGTACGGGTTGAGGTCGTCGTGCACGGTGCGCGCGCCGCTGTCGCTGTAGGCGAAGGCGCTGGCACCGCTGGCCGCGCGGTAGCTCGCGGCGGCGGCGTAGACGTCGGTGGACCAGATTCCGCTTCCCATGGGGACCTCCCGAGGCCGGGCAGACGTTATTCTCAACTAGAGACAATCTCAGTATGAGAATAACTTGGGGCCGCGTCAACCCGCTCCGGCGCGGACCATCGAGCTCCTGGCCTCCCTCCGTGACGGGACATGACACCGCCGCTGCGGCGCCGCCTCCGTGCCCAGGCGTGACGCCCGCCCGCCGTACGGCCGCCCCGGAGGACCCCCGTACGGCCGCCCCCGGGAGGTCCTGCGCGGCCGGTCCCGGGAGGTCCCGCGCCGGAGGTCACAGGTGGAGGGGCCGGTACCTCCTGGGGCCGTACAGGTCGTCGAGCAGGTCGTCGAGCTCTCGCAGGAGCCGCCAGGCGTCGCGCGGCGGGCCCACCAGGCTCCCCCGGACGAAGGCGCGGATCGGGGCGGGGGCCTGGTCACCCATGAGCGCGGCGACGCAACGGGTGGCGAGGTGGATGTCGGTGGCCTGGGTCGCCGGTCTCCTGGCGAGGACCTCGGGCGGGTAGTCGTCGCGGTGCCGGGCCACCAGGGCGGTCAGCGGCCTGCCCAGCGGGACCGACTGGCCCCAGTCGACGAGGATCAGCCCGTGGTCGATCGGGTGGACCAGCACGTGGTGCCCGAACACCGCGCCGTGCACCACCCCCGCGCGATGGGCCGTCCCGACCGCCACCAGCAGCCGCCGCCAGATCCACGCGACGTCCCTCGGGTCGAGCACCGGACGCCGCCGGGCGATCTCCGCCAGGCTCACGAACCCCTCCGGCGCCCGGCTGATCACGTTGGCCTGCCGCTCGACCCCGCCCGAGCGGTGCCGGAAGGACTCCACCAGGCGGGGCACGTACGGCAGCAGCAGCGGATCGCCGTCCCGCGCGATCGTCGTGAGCGCCTCCGCCTCGCGCCGCATCAGGTCGTTGTCCATGTGGCTGTGCGGGATCTTGAGCAGCGTGTCGCCGTCGGTGCCGTACAGCACGGCCGAGGCTCCGCGCCGGAACACGCCGGTGAGCCGGTAGGTGCCGCGCCTGGTGGTGATCACCGTCTCGGCGGCCCGGCCGGCCCGGTCCCGCGCCGCCCACAGCCCCGCGAGCTTGACGAAGGCCGTCGCGGCGTCCGGCCCGGAGGCGAGGTCGGGATGGAGCAGCCGCGCCAGCCGCCGGTACGCCCGGTGCGGGGCCTCCCGGCCGAACAGGTCGTCCGGTGTGCGTGCGGCGGCCACCAGGGCGACCGCCTCGGCCGTGGTGGTCATCTGACCTCCTCCTCGCGGGCGGGCCGCAGCAGCGCGGGGTGCAGGAGCCGGGCGTCGCCGGCCCGGTAGAGCCTCGCCCGGGGGCCGCCCCGGGCTCCGCCGCTCTCGGTGGTCTCCCCGGTGCTCTCCACGAATCCGGGGACCGACAGGACCTTGCGGTGGAAGTTGCCCGCGTGCAGCGGCAGGCCCCAGACGGCCTCGTAGACGCCGCGCAGCTCGGAGATCGTGAACGTCTCGCCCACGAACGTGGTGGCCAGCGGGGTGTACTCCAGCTTGTCCCGCGCCCGCTCCAGCCCGTGCCCGAGGATGCGGCCGTGGTCGAAGGCCAGCTCCGGCAGCCGGTCGGCGCGGTGCCAGGCGGCGTCCGCCGCGTCCGTACCGGGGCGGGGATCGGGCAGGTCGGGCGCGAAGGCCAGGTAGGAGACCGACACGATCCGCATCCGGGGGTCCCGCTCCGGGGCCCCGTAGCTGGCGAGCTGCTCGATGTGCGCCCGCGGGGTGAGCCCGGTCTCCTCGGCCAGCTCCCGCGCCGCGGCCTCCGGCAGATCCTCGCCCGGCCGGATGAACCCCCCGGGCAGCGCCCACTGCCCCGCGTAGGGCTGCTCGCCCCGCTCGACCAGCAGCACCTGCAGCGCGCCCTGGCGGATGGTCAGCGCCACCACGTCGACCGTCACCGCGACCGCCGGGAAGGCCCGCGGATCGTAGCCGGCCGGGAACTGGGATCCGTCCATCGCATGTCCTCCCCATCCAAGATAATCTCAATATGAGAATAACTTGTCCCGTGTGTCAACGCGCCTCCCCGCTTCCCCGCGTCCGCGTGGAGGGGCGGGAGATCTGTGCGTAGAGCTGGAGGACTCTGTGCGGGGAGGGGGCGGGGGCGGGGGAAATGGGCGAGGGGCGCCCCTGTGGAACAGGGACGCCCCTCGTCCGGCCTGCCGCGGGAGCAGATGGCCGGGGTGGGAGAGGTCAGAAGGCCTCTTCCGGGAGCTCCATCAGGTCCTGGCCGGTGGCGGCCAGCACGCGGCGCTCGGCGGCGAGCCTGGGCAGGACGGTCTGGGCGAAGAACGAGGCCGCGGCGACCTTGCCGGTGTAGAAGGGCTTGTCGCGGTCGGAGGAGCCCAGCGCGGCCAGTGCCACCTCGGCCTGGCGCAGCAGCAGCCAGCCGATCACCAGGTCGCCCAGGGCGAGGAGGAACCGGGTGGTGTTGAGGCCGACCTTGTAGACCTCCTGCGGCGTCTCCAGCGAGCCGATGGCCCAGCCCGCCATGGTGTCGGCCATGGCCTTGACCTCGTCGGCGGCCTCGTCGAGGAGCTTGCGCTCCTCCTTGAGGCGGCCGTTGCCGGCCTCGGAGGCGGCGAAGGACTTGATGTCGCCGTACAGCGCGCCGAGGGCCGCGCCCTGGTTGCGCAGGACCTTGCGGAAGAACAGGTCCAGGCCCTGGATCGCCGTCGTGCCCTCGTAGAGGGAGTCGATCTTGGCGTCCCGGATGTACTGCTCGATCGGGTAGTCCTGCAGGTAGCCCGAGCCGCCCAGGGTCTGCAGCGACCGGGCCAGCAGCTCGTAGGAGCGCTCGGAGCCGACGCCCTTGACCAGCGGGAGCAGCAGGTCGTTCATCGCCTCGGCGTGCTCGTCGCGGCGGCCCTCGAAGCCGGCGATCTGCACCGCGTCCTGGTAGGTGGCGGTGAGCAGGACCAGCGCCCGCATGCCCTCGGCGTACGACTTCTGGAGCATGAGCTCGCGGCGCACGTCCGGGTGGTGGGTGATGGTCACGCGCGGCGCCGACTTGTCGGCCATCTGGGTGAGGTCGGCGCCCTGCACGCGGGCCTTGGCGTACTCCAGGGCGTTCAGGTAGCCGGTGGAGAGTGTGGCGATCGCCTTGGTGCCGACCATCATCCGGGCGTGCTCGATGATCATGAACATCTGCTTGATGCCCTCGTGCACCTCGCCGATCAGCGTGCCCACGGCCGGGTGCTTCTCGCCGAAGGTGAGCTCGCAGGTCGTGGAGACCTTCAGGCCCATCTTCTTCTCGACGTTGGTGACGTAGACGCCGTTGCGCTCGCCGAGCTCGCCGGTCTCCAGGTCCACGTGATACTTCGAGACCAGGAACATCGACAGCCCCTTGGTGCCCACGCCGTGCCCCTCGGGGCGGGCCAGGACCAGGTGGAAGATGTTGTCGGCCATGTCGTGCTCGGCGCTGGTGATGAAGCGCTTGACGCCCTCGATGTGCCAGGTGCCGTCGGGCTGCCGGACGGCCTTGGCGCGGCCGGCGCCCACGTCGGAACCGGCGTCGGGCTCGGTGAGCACCATGGTGGCGCCCCACTGGTTGTCGATGGCCAGCTGCGCGTAGCGCTTCTGGTCCTCGGTGCCGATCGCGTGCATCACGTGGGCGAAGGCCGGGCCGCTGGCGTACATCCAGATCGCCGGGTTCGCGCCGAGGATCATCTCGGCCAGCGCCCAGTTCACGCTGTTGGGCAGGCCGGGGCCGCCCATCTCGGCGGGCAGGCCGATGTTGGTCCAGCCGGCGTCGCGGTAGGCGGCGAAGGACTTCTTGAAGCCCTCCGGCATCGTCACCGTGCCGGTGGCGGGGTCGAAGACCGGGGGCTTGCGGTCGCCCTCCTCGAAGGAGTCGGCGAGCACGCCGGTCGCCAGGCGGTTGACCTCGTCGAGGATGGTCCGCACGACGTCCTCGTCAAGGTCGGCGTAGGGGCCGGTGCCCAGGATGTCCCGGCGCCCGAACACCTCGAAGAGATTGAACTCCAGGTCACGGATGTTGCTCTTGTAGTGGCCCATGGGGTCTGCTCCTTGAAACCGGGGGAACCGGGACTCTTACATACTGGCCAGTAACCTTACCGACAATGCTACCCGTCAGTAACCCCTAGAAAACCGTACTGATAGGACGTTTGTCACACTCCTCCGGGGAAGGTCAGGTGACCTGGGCGACTCCCGGCCCTGACGTTGATCGACCGGCCCGGCGAATTTTCCTAAGCTCGGCCGCATGGACGAACAGTGGCGATCGGACCTCGCCCAGTGGGCCATCCCCGACGAGATCGTGGCGCGGGCGCCGGAGAACCCCTGGGGGCATTCGCCGGCCCGGTTCGCCGGACGGACCGACCTCGCGCTCGCGGAGCCGGAGGGGCCGACCCTCGCCCGGACCGCCGAGGCGCTCCCGGCCGGGGGGACCGTGCTGGACGTCGGCGCCGGCGCCGGGGCCGCCTCGCTGCCGCTGGCCGGGAGCCTGGGGGAGTTGATCGCGGTCGATCCCTCCGCCGACATGCTGGCCGAGCTGACGTCCCGGGCGGACGCGCTGGGCGTCCCCGTCCGGACCGTCCGGGGCCGGTGGCCCGACGTCGCGTCCGAGACCCCGGTGGCGGACGTGGCGGTCGCCGCCCACGTCGTCTACAACGTGCCCGACCTGGCGGCCTTCCTCACCGAGCTGTCCGGCCACGCCCGCCGCCGGGTCGTCCTGGAGCTCACCGAGCGCCATCCGATGAGCTGGCTCACCCCCCTGTGGGAGCACTTCCACGGCCTGCGCCGCCCGGAGCGGCCCACGGCCCACGACGTGATCGCCGTCGCCGGGGCGCTGGGCCACGAGGTCCGCCACGAGTGGCGGCCGGCCCCGCTGAGCCGCTTCGGCACGCTGGAGGAGCTGGCCGAGAGCGCCTGCCGGCGGCTCTGCCTCGGTCAGGACCGGGCCGCAGAGGTCATCGCGGCGGTGGTCGAGCTGGACATGTGGCCGCTGCCGCGCGAGCGGTGGTTCACACTCTGGTGGGAATCAGGAGGAGACCCGCGGCGTTCCAGCAGATGAGCCCCCGACGGGAGGCTCCCGGACGAGACGCGCCGTACCCGGCCTGAAAAGACGACGCTCCTGTGGAGGGAGCCGTCATGGCTTGGGTCATCATCATCGTCGCGGGTCTGTTCGAGGTCGCGATGGCCTACTCGCTCAAGATGAGCCACGGGTTCTCCGTGCCGCTGCCGAGCGTCGGATTCGTCGTCTTCGCAGTGCTCAGCTTCGGCCTGCTCGCGGTCGGTCTCAAGAGCCTCGAGGTCGGTACGGCCTACGCCGTCTGGACCGGCATCGGCGCCGTCGGCACCGCGTCGCTGGGCATGCTGTTCCTCGGCGACGACGTGTCGTTCCTCAAGATCGCTTCGATCGCTCTCATCCTCGCCGGAGTCGTCGGCCTCAACCTTGCCGGCGGCGGGCACTGATCCCGCGCGGGTGCCACCGCTAACCGGCTTGACGACTTAGGTGGTGTCGCGATTGGGTGTGCGCATGATTGACGTTCACTTCGTGACTTTCGACTGCGCCCAGCCGTACGAGCTGGCGACCTTCTGGAGCGAGGCCACCGGCTGGGTGATCCACCCCGACGGCGGCAAGGAGGACGACGAGATCCTTCTCCAGGGCGCGCTGAACATGCTGTTCATCCGGGTCCCGGAGGGCAAGACGGTCAAGAACCGCGTCCACCTGGACGTCACCGGGTCCGAGGGCACCACCCGCGACCAGGAGGTCGAGCGGCTGCTCGGGCTCGGCGCCACGGTCCACGACGACCGGCGCAACCCCGACGGCACCGGCTGGGTGACCATGCTCGACCCGGAGGGCAACGAGTTCTGCGTCTGCCGCGCGGGGTACGAGAAGGCGTAGCAGCCCTTGCCGGAGTGATGTTCTGTCGGACATGCTGCGGTCATGAGCCCCCCGAGCGCGTCCGTGAGCATCCAGATCGCGGCGCCGCCCGCGGTGGTCTACGACCTGGTCACCGACATCACCGACATGGGTGACTGGAACGTGGAGTGCGAGCGGGCCCGATGGGTCGGACCGGTCCGGGAGGCGCGACCCGGGGCCAGGTTCCGCGGGCACAACAGGCACGGGCGGCGGCGCTGGTCCACCCTCTGCACGGTGATCACCGCCGAGCCCGGCCGAGCCTTCGCCTACCACGTCCAGGCCGCCGGTCTGATCCACGTGGCCGTCTGGCGCTTCGGCATCACGCCCACCGAGACGGGCTGCCACGTGGAGCAGAGCACCTGGACCACCCGCAACCCCCTCATGCGGGCCGTCGGCCGGCTCGTCACCGGTGTCCGGGACCGGGTCGCCCACAACGAGGCCAACATGCGGCGGACCCTGGAGGGCATCAAGCGGGTGGCCGAGCGGGCGTGAGACGCCGGCGGGACGGACCCGCTCAGCCACCGTGCGGCAGGGACGACTGCCCCCGCCCCCTGAGGGTCAGGGCCAGGACGGCGGTGACCAGATACACCGCGACACCGCCCTGGAGCGCGTCCAGCGCCGCGCCGAAGACGCCTTCGTCGTCGACGATCAGCTGCACGGGATACATGAGTGCGGCGGCGCCCAGCGCCGGGTAGAGGGAGAACCGCCAGGGGTGGCGCAGGGCCCAGAGCCGGGCCTGCCGGGTCACCCGGTCGCCGGTCTTGGGCCTGCTGACCGAGCCGACCGCCGCGATCAGCGTGAACAGGCCGATGCCGAGCGACAGAGCCCAGGTGAGGCTGGCGTCCCCGGGCAGGATCAGGCCCAAGCCGAAGCTGGCGGCCGCGGCCACGCCGCCGGTCACCGCGGCGGCCTTCCACGGCGCCCCGCGCAGGGCCGCTCCGGCGAGGGACATCTCGTCACGTCGAGTCAGTTCGTCGTTCATGGCATCAGACTGCCCTTCCGAGCCCCTTGTCCACATCGGGGAGCAACCCTGACCCGCCCCTGAGCTCCGTCCCCCCGATAAGTTGGCCGCCATGGCAGTGAACTTCCGTACCGCCCGGATAGAGGACGTCCCGCTGATCGTGGGCATGATCGCCGACGACACCATCTCCGCCGCCCGCACCGGCGACTTCGGTGCCGAGCACCGCGCCGCCTTCG
>NZ_JBSFPS010000288.1:0-12552 GCF_053588315.1 Streptosporangium sp. NPDC003464
GGACAGCCTGGTGCACGGTGACATCCGGGCGGACAACCTGTTGCTCACCGCTGAGGAGGTGGTGGTCGTCGACTGGCCGTGGGCGTTCGTCGGAGCCGGCTGGTTCGACCTGCTGCAGATGCTGCCCAGCGTGAGGATGCAGGGAGGTCCGCCGCCCGAGGAGGTCTTCGCCGCCCATCCGGTCGGGCGGGACGCCGATCCCGCGGCGGTGACCGCGGTGCTGGCCGCACTCGCCGGGTATTTCATCCGGCAGTCCCGTCAGCCCGATCCACCAGGTCTGCCGACGCTGCGTGCCTTCCAGGCGGCCCAGGGCGGAGCCGCCCTGGAGTGGCTGCGCACGCGCACGGGATGGGCCGACCTGTCATGACCACCCCTTCTTCACGGCCGGCCTGACGCCTTGGGCGGAGCGGATGCCCGCGCGTGCCGTACGGCCCGTCCCAGGGACAGGACCGGCCGGGCGGGATCCGCAGGAGACCGCGTGCTGCCCGCACCGGGTCCACCGACCGTCCCGCAGGCCCCGCGCGGCCCTCACATCAGGTCTCCCCGGCTCGGCTCAGGTCGACAGGGGGTGCTGGGACATCGACCTGGCGGGACGGGGGGTCTGCTCGATCAGAGTTTCGGTGGCTCGATCGAGGAGGTCGCAGAACTGCCTGTGCTCGGCTGGGTCACCTCCACCGCCTACGACCTGATCAACCAGACCCAGCCCGAGCGGCTCGCCGACGGCGTACGCCGCGCGCTGGAACTGGTCGGGGACGGCAGGGTCGGCATCGACATCACGGCCGAGTACGAGCTGGCCGACGTCGAGGCCGCCATCGCCGATCTCGCCGGCGGAGCGACCCACGGAAAGAGCGTCGTCCGGATCGGATGACGCCGGCCCCGGTCTGCCCGGGGCGCTGTCGGCCAGGCCGCTGTCGACGCCCCGGCGTGACCGTCGCCCGGTCCGCCGCCGAAGATCCCGGCGGCCCCGTCCGCCCTTGACGGCGCCGGTCAGATCGATTAGACCACAGGGAGCCCGTTGATCATCCCCCATGGAGGACGCCATGTCTGACAGAGCCTTGTTGCGACTCGCGGCACGCGCCGCGGTAGCCGCGGCCACGGCGGGTTCACTGGTCGCGTTCGGAGCCGTACCCGTCTCGGCGGCCGCGGACGCGACCGGGGACAGGCCGCCGAGGACGACGAAAGGCCCGTGCCGCTACACCGAGACCCCGGACGAGCCGGCCGCACGCAAGGTGCCGCTGCCGCCGGACCCGCGCCGTACGCCCACCCGGCGGGTCTCCGCGGTCCTCAAGACCAACCACGGTGACATCGGGCTCGCCCTCGACCCGGCCAAGGCGCCATGCACGGTGCAGAGCTTCGTGCACCTGATCCGGCACAAGTTCTACGACGTCACCTCATGTCACCGGATGACCGCCTACGACCGGCTGAAGGTGCTGCAGTGCGGCGACCCCAGTTTCACCGGCGAGGGCGGACCGGGCTACCGGTACAAGGACGAGCTGCCCACCGATCTGCCGCCGTGGCCGGGCACCCCCACCGGGGAGCGCAAGACGTACGCGCGCGGCGTGCTGGCCATGGCCAACGCCGGACCGGACACCAACGGCAGCCAGTTCTTCCTGGTCTACGGCGACTCCGGGCTGTCACCCAATTACACGATCTTCGGAACGGTCGACACCGCCGGGCTCGCCACCTTGGACCGCATCGCGGCCGGCGGCATCCAGCCCGTTCCGGAGGGTCCGACGCCGCCGGTGGACGGCAGGCCCGCCCTCCCGGTCGACATCGACGACGCCCGGGTCCGCCGCTAGCCGGTCACCCGCGGCGCCCGGTCCGTGGGCGGTCCGCCACGGAGGCGCCGTCGAACGGCACCTGTCCGAGGAGGAGCGGTAGCCGCGCCGCGCGCCGGCGGGCGCGGGCGCGTCTACCGCCGAGGACGGCCTCGGACCGCGGCGTTCAGGGGCCCGGCGGGTCAACGGCCCGCCAGAAGGATCTTCAGTAGGTCCTCCGGCGCGTCCCGCATGAGGTTGTGCCCGCTGTCCAGCGCGTGCGTGGCCCACGAGGGGTCCTCACGCAGCCGCTGGTGGACCGGGGTGAACGGGGACCGGCCGTCCCATTCCGCCGCGTACACGTAGTCCCTGCGCCGGACCCGCGCGAGGTCGCCGGTGAGCCGGAGCGCCGGCGGCCCGGTCGCGCGTCATGGGGAGCGCGTCGCGGTTTCACTCCATGTAGTCGCGCAACGCCTGGGCGCGGACGGGGTGGCGGAGCTTGGCCATGGTCTTGGACTCGATCTGCCGGATCCGCTCCCGGGTCACGCCGTACACCTTGCCGATCTCGTCCAGGGTCTTCGGCTGCCCGTCGGCCAGGCCGAACCGCAGGCGCATCACGCCGGCTTCGCGTTCCGGCAGCGTGCCCAGCACCGCGTGCAACTGCTGCTGCAGCAGGGTGAAGGCCACCGCCTCCTCCGGGGCGATCGCCTCGGAGTCCTCGATCACATCGCCGAACTCGGTGTCGCCCTCGGCGCCGAGCGGGGTGTGCAGGGAGATCGGCTCACGGCCGTACTTCTGCACCTCGACGACTTTGTCGACCGGCATCTCGAGCTCGGTGGCGAGTTCGTCCGGGGACGGTTCGCGGCCGAGGGCGACCAGCATCTGGCGCTGCACCCGGGCCACCTTGTTGATCACCTCGACCATGTGCACCGGAATGCGGATGGTGCGGGCCTGGTCGGCCAGTGCGCGGGTGACGGCCTGCTTGATCCACCAGGTGGCGTAGGTGGAGAACTTGAACCCCTTGGTGTAGTCGAACTTCTCCACCGCGCGGATCAGCCCGAGGTTGCCCTCCTGGATCAGGTCGGCGAAGGCCATGCCGCGGCCGGTGTGCCGCTTGGCGATCGAGACGACCAGGCGGAGGTTGGCCTCCAGCAGATGGTCCTTGGCCCGGTGACCGTCGTCGCTCAGCCACTGCAGCTCCGCCCGCATGTCGGCGGGCATCTCGGCGGGCGTCGCCCTGCCGTCCGGGCCGCCGTGCAGGCCGAGCCGCTCGGCGGCGAACACCCCGACCTCGATCCGCTGGGCGAGCTCGACCTCCTGCTCGGCCGACAGCAGGCCGACCCGGCCGATCCGCTGGAGGTAGTCCTTGACCACGTCGGCGCTGGCGCCCGCGCCTGCGGTGGGGGAGATGGGGGAGTGGTCGTCATCCTCGTCGTGGTCGGACAGGATCAGCACATCGTCATCGGCGGTGATGGTCACGGCGGCGCACCTTCCCGGAGGTGAAAGCTGTGCCGATCACCGTACGTCCCGCGCGGGCATGCTGCGACCATCTCCCGCACATACGGGTGACCGGCCGGACCCCGGCGGGGCCTTTCAAGCCAGCCGCATCTCGCCGGACGTCACCCCGGCCGGGGGCCGGCGCTACGCCCAGGTCCCGCTGCGTGGCTGTACCGACCTGGAAGGCTGCTCCGACCTCGTCGAGCCGTCGCCCTACGGATACGCCCTGGCCCGCGCCGACGGAGGGGCGTCACGGAGCGCGCGGGCGCGTGGCCGGCCGCGGTGTTCTCCGTACCTGCCGCTCGCAGTCGCTCCGTGCCTGGTGACGCGGGCCGAGCGGAGGGCCGGGAACGTGGTCTCAGGAGTCCGCGAACGCCTCGGCGACCCCGAGGCTGTCCTCGTACACATGGTGGCGGGTGATCAAACCGTCGTCCACGGTGAGGTGCAGCGCGAACCGTATGGTGAACCGCTTGCCGGTGGACTTCACCGTCTGCGAGGTCTCTCCCATCACCACGGCGTCCGCTCCCTCGGTGAGGACGGCCGTCACCGTCGCCGACCCCTGTCCGGGCACGCAGTGCGCCGACAGGGTGCGGTGGTGGTCGGCGACGTCGGCCCGGGTCGACCGGGGGCGGATCCAGGGCACCGTCCCGGAGGGGACGGCCGGCCAGTCGACCTGCCAGTCGACCCGCTCCGCGTACAGTTCGGCGATCTTGTCGGGGTCTCCTTCGCCGATCCGGCGGAGGAGTTCTTCAACGGTGGCACGGATGGTCATGTCGTCCTCACGGGTGTTTCCGGCCGCTGGTGGCGGAGGGCGTACGGGGGATGGCCGACCGAGGTCGGCCGGTGTGCTGGAAACGCTGTCGGGAGGCCGCGGGCGTTTCGGGCCCCGCTGCCGGTCATGACGTTACGGAAAACCGGAGGAGGCGGAATCTGGCACGGATAGGTAGTCCGGCCGCTCTCCTCGCCGCGCATTAGGTAACGGGCGGGCGTGCCCGGCTCCGGGCGGGCCGGCTTCGGCGCCCCTTGATGTGGCTGGGGCAAGGCTCCTGTCCGGCTACGCCAGGGACATCCTGTGGAGGGCGTCGATGGCGAGGCGGTAGCCGTCCACACCGAGGCCGACGATGGTGCCGCGCGCGACGGGGGAGATGTAGGAGTGGTGCCGGAACGCCTCCCGGCGGTGCACGTTGGAGATGTGCACCTCGATGACCGGGAGCTCGGTGCCCTCGATGGCGTCGTGCAGGGCGATCGAGGTGTGGGTGTAGGCCCCGGGATTGAAGACCGCGCCGATGACCTCACCGGCCTTGACGCGCGCGCCGGCCTCGTGGATCCAGTCGATCAGCCGGCCCTCGTGGTTGGACTGGCGGAAGACCACGTCCAGGCCGAGCCGGGCGGCCTCCTCGTGGCACAGGTCCTCGACGGCCGCGAGTGTCGTGGTGCCGTAGACCTCGGGCCTGCGGGTGCCGAGCAGGTTCAGGTTCGGGCCGTTGAGTATGTGGACGCTGGTCATGGGGGATCATTATCGCTCATCCGCGGGGCCGGGAGCGGCCCTGCCGGGGGTGATGTCCTGAGCGGCGTCTGCCCGATTTATTGATCTACACTGTAAAGGCATTCGGTCGGTTTCAAGTTCCGTCGCGGGCGGCCCCCATCCACTCCGCGGGCGGACGGGGGCTTGGCGGATGCCCGGAGGCCGCCCCGGTCGCACCGGCTCCGGACGGCGGCAGCGGCTTACGGCGGTGGCCCTATCGCTGTTCGGCGAGCCACTCGTCGAAGGTGGTCGGTGCGATGCGGGCGCCCTCGCCGGGCAGTAGCGCGTTGCCGGCCATCGCCAGACCGAACGGCCCCGACCACGTCGGCACGAGCTTCACCGTGCGGCCGCGTGCCTCGTTGGTGCGCCGGGCCATGTCCACCAGATCCTGCGGTTCGGGTCCGGCGACGTCGGCGTGATGTCCCTGCGGCGGGCCCACCGCGATCTCGGCGAGGACGTCGGCCACGTCCGCGGGTGCGATCGGCTGTACGAGCAGGGGTGCGATCGTGGCGACACCGTCCTGTTCGGTCCAGCTTGCCACCATCGCGGCGAAGTCGTGGAACTGTGTGACCGGGACGATCGTCCACGGCACCGGTCCCGCGGCCACGAGGCGCTCCTGTTCCCGCTTGCCGGCGTAGTGCGCGTTGCCTTCGATGTGATGGATCCCGGTGATCGAGAGCAGCACGTGGTGGCGGACGCCGGCCCGTTCCTCGGCGGCGAGCAGGTTGCGCGTGGCGGTGCCGAAGTAGGCCACCGTCTCGGCCCGGTCGGTCGCCGGTCCGTTGGTGGCGTCGATGACCGCCTCGACGCCGGCCAGGGCGTCGTCGAGTCCGGCGCCGGTCGACAGGTCGACGCCGAGTGAGCGGCTGATGCGTACGACGTCGTGTCCGTCCCGTTGGAGGGCGGTGACGGTGAGGGCTCCGATGTTCCCGGTCGCGCCGGCAACTGCGATCCGCATGATGGTCTCTCCTTCTTCTGTTGCGGTGCGGACGCTATCATGGACTAAACAGGTCCACAATGTCTGCGATAGACTCGGGCCGTGAAGCTGCCTGTGAGCACTGAATGGGTTCTGCACTGCGCCACGACGCTGGCACAGCTCGATCCGGGAGCCGCGGCGTCGGCGGCGCAGCTGGCGCAGTATTACGATCTGCCGGCGGCCTATCTCACCAAGCAGTTGAAGGCGCTCGTCAGGGCCGGCCTGTTGGCCGCGACCACGGGCCCGCGGGGAGGGTTCCGGCTCGCGCGGTCCGCTTCCGAGATCACGCTCCTGCAGATCGTCGAGGCCGTCGACGGCACGTCCTCGCCGTATGAGTGCCGTGAGATCCGCCAGCAGGGGCGGGGGGCGCTGCCTCCGGAGGAGTGCCGCCGCACCTGCATTCTCGCCGAGAAAATGGCCGAGGCGCATGAGGCGTGGCGGGGGAGTCTTGCCGGGGTCACCCTCGCCGACGTCCTCGCCGCGCTGCCTCCGTCGGCGCCGTCCCGTACCCGGCTGCGTCTGTCGGGGACGGGGTAGTCCGTGCGCCGCCGGGTGCGGCGCCATGGCCGGATGCTGTCGGCTCCGGCCTCGGCGGGGCGAGGCCGGCTCCCGTTCCGGCGGGGACGGTGCGGGAGCGGGTGGCCCGTTCCCGGGGTGCGCTCACCGTTGCGTTCCGTCAATTCTGTAAATTAAATGCCGATATTTCCCATTGTTCACTCAATAAACAGTAAGGATGATCTAAAGGTATAAGCTGCCGCTGTTCCTGATTTGGTGTCGTCTTTTCATCGTCGCCGCGCACCGGCAGGCCTGCGGGTCCGGTCGCCTGCCCGGTGAGGTGGCGGGCGACGCTGTTCTCCTGGCGGGGCGCGCGGACGGCACCTCCTGCGCGTGCATCTGAGATCGCGGACGGCGTGAGGCAGGTGGGGATGGCGACGCTCGGAGAACCGGATCAGGCCGCTCCCGGCGGGAGGCTCCCGGGGGCGGGCGTGGCCGGGGGCCTGCCCGGCGGGGCGGCGCGGTGGTATCGCCGGGACCCGCTGGGGTTCGTCGAGCAGGCGGCCCGCGAATGGGGTCCGGTGTTCCGGCTGCCCGACGACGGGTCGCTGTGCGTGGCCGACCCGGTGGAGGCCATGCGGGTGCTGCACGACGACGAGGGCCACTACGGCGAGGTGTCCGACTTCTTCCACGTCCGCGGCGGCCGGCTGGGGCCGCGGGCGACGCAGGTCGCGATCGGGCGGGCGGCGCGCGCGACGTTACGCGCCCACCTGGCCGCCCACCGCGGACGGCTGCCCGCCCTCGTGGCGGAGCTGGGGGAGGTCAGCGAGTGGCCGTCGGCCGGGCGCGCCGCCGCCTACCGGTTCCTGGCCGAGGCGCTGCTGCGCCCGGACAGCCCGCCGGCGCTGCGGGAGCTGATGGCACAGGTGGTGCGGCGCGATGTCCTGATCCGTTCCGGCGGCCGGCTGGCGGGCGTGGCGCGGCGGGCGCTGTGGGCGCGCGTGGTGCGGACGGTCGCCGGCGAGGTGCGCGCCCGCCGGGCCGACCCGCGGCCCGGCCGGCCCGGCGACCTGCTGGACGCCGTGATCGGGGCGACCCCGCCCGACACGCCCGCCACGCACATCGCCCAGGTGTACCTGCTGCTGTTCCGGACCTCGGTGGCGCCGGTGGGCCACGTGGTCGCCTGGGCGCTGCTGGCGGCCGCCACCCACGGCGTCGACCTGGCGGCCGTGCCCGCGGAGTCGGCCGTACGGGAGTCGCTGCGGCTGTGGCCGGTGGCGTGGCTGCTGGGCCGCCCGGTGCACCACGCCCACCAGGTCGGCGGCGTGCTGCTGGAGCCGGGGGAGAGCGTGTCGGTCTGCGCCTACCTGCTGCACCGCGACGAGCGGCACTGGCCGCGGGCCACCCGGTTCGAGCCCGGCCGGTGGGACGGCCCCGGCCCCCACGGGCCCTACCTGCCCTTCGGCGGCGGTCCGTTCACCTGCGCCGGCGCCGCCGTCGCCCAGACCCTGGCCACCGATCTGCTCGCCGCGGTGACCGACGGCGCCCGCCTGGAGGTGCGCGGCGGCCATGGACGTCCCCATGCCGCGGGCATCATCACCCCTCCCCGCTTCCAGCTGCGCCGGACCCCACACCAGACCCCCTGACCACCAGCGGTCACCAGGAAAGGAGGTGAACTCCATGAGGAAGCTGCTGCGCCGGGTTACCGGCCGCCGGGTCAACCGGCAGGCATGGCACATCTGGTAAGCCTTCTCCCGCCGGCCGCGCCGGGCCCGACAGCCCGGCGCGGCCTTCTGACCCGGCGCGAGCCCGACGGGAAGCCGCGCCCAGGAGGCGCACATGTCGCATGTGGACGAGACGCTGGCGGCCTACGAGACCATCGCGGCCCGGTACGACGAGCTGAACGCGCGGATGGACACCGCCGCTCTGGTGGACCGTTACGTGGAGGCGGCGGATCGGTACGGGTCGGGTGGGCGGCGGCTGCTGGACGCCGGGTGCGGGACCGGCCGCAGCAGCGTGGCCTTTCGCGAGCGAGGGTTCGAGGTGACCGGCTACGACCTGTCCCCGGCGATGGCGGCGATGGCCCGGCGCCGGCCCGGGGCCGAGGGGATCGAGTTCCTGGTGGGACAGCTGCAGGAGCCTCCACCCGGGCTGAGCGGCTTCGACGTGGTCGCCTGCGTGGATCTGCCGATGGCGTACCTGACCGCCACGGACCAGCTGCGGCGGGCGCTGGCGGCCGCGCGCGACCAGCTCGCCGAGGACGGGGTGCTGCTCTTCGACCTGATCACCATCGGCTACTACCGGCGTGCGTTCGGCGTCCCCGCGATCGCCGACCGGGGGGACCGGTACGTGGCGTGGTTCGCGCTGTCCCCGCCGATCGAGGCCGACACGGTCGTGGTCACTCAGTTCGACCTGTTCGAGCGGGCCGGTACGGGCTGGGAGCGGGTGTCGATGCGGCACGTGCAGCGGCACCACTCCGACCGGACGGTGCGCCGGGTGGCCGAGCGGGCCGGGCTGCGCGTCGTGGCCACCCGCGGGCTGGTGGGGACGGCGGCGCGGGAGCCGGCCGACGAGGACGACCACGACCGGATCCTGTACGTCGCCCGCCGGGCCGGCTGAGCACGCCCGCGCCGCGCGCCGCCGGGTGGTGGAGCGCACGTTCGTCCCGGCCGGACGGCTACCGCCGCCCGGCCGGGGACGGCGGATACCCGTCCGCCGCCCGGGAGGGCACGATCCACCCGGCCGTGGTCATCGCGCTGCTTCCTGGCCTCGACCGAGTGCCCGCCCGAGGTTCTCCGGCATCCTCTACGCAGCGCCGAGCGTGACCGGGAGGGCGGCCAGCCGGCTCCCCTGGATGCCGCCGACGGTGATCTGCCGCAGGTCGGCGAAGGGCACCGCCAGACGTGCGTCGGGGAAGTCGGTCCGCAGGACCTCCACGATCGCGCTCAGCTCGAGATGGGCGAGCTGGGCGCCGGTGCAGTAGTGCGGGCCGGCGCCGAAGGCGAGGTCGGGCCCGGCGGGCCGGCCCGGGTCGGTGTTGATGCCCCGGATGTCGACGAGCACCGGGGAGCGGGCGGGCAGCCCTACCCCGGCGAGCTCGACGTCGGTGGCGGTGAATCGCCAGAGGGTGAAGGGGGCGGGCGGGTGCAGGCGCAGCGTCTCCCGGACGAGCTCGTCGGTCGGGGGCCTGTCCGCGGCGCGGTCGGGGTCGAGGAGGTGGGCGAGCAGGAAGCCCAGCACCGCGTCGGTGGTGAGCTGCCCGGCGTAGATCAGTGTGAAGAGCAGGTAGTGCACCTGCTCCTCGGTCATCTCGGCGGGGACGCGATCGCGCAGCTCGACGGCGATGCCGTCCTGGCCGTCGCGGAGTGCGGCGGCGGCCAGTTCCGCGAAGGCGGCCATGGCCGCCCCCACGTCCTCGGGGCGGTTGCTGTGCATCCCCCGGCAGGCCGCCATGGCCTGGTCCACCATGTCCAGCGGTACGCCGAGGACTTCTGAGACGACGGTGAGGGGGAAGCGCGTGGTGAGGTCGGCCATCAGGTCGACCGTTTCGCCGGTGGCGGCGAGTTCGGCGAGCAGTGTGCGGGCGATCGTCGTGATCGGCCCGTGGTGGTCCCGCATCCGCCGGGCGGTGAACAGCGGGGCGTGCGCGCGGCGTAGCCGCTCGTGCGGTGGGCCGTCGAGGGTGGTGAGCGACGGCTGCGCGGCGGCGGTGGGTTCGAGGCCCGCGCTCCGGGGGTCCCAGTGCGCCGGCGCGTAGGCGGGGTCCTTCACGATGTCGGGGTGTGCGAGGACCTCGCGGGCCAGCGCGTAGTCGGTGACGATCCACACCGGGCCGCCCGCGGGGGCGTCAGCGCGGACGATCGGGCCCAGGGCGCGCAGGGCGGCGTGGGCGGGATGGGGCTCGCCGATGCCGCGGACGGTGGCGGCGAAGGGGTCGAGCTCGGCGTGGGGCGCGTTCGGCATCGGGGCTCCTCGGGGCGCTTCTGGATCTTGGCGGGTGGGGCGAGGACGGGTCATCGGCGGGCGGAAGGCGGGGATGGAGCAGATACTTCCACCATGAGTTAATTCCATGACAATGTAATTCCGCCGTAAAATATTCTTGTGGCGGTAGATTGTCAACCCGGCCGCCGGCGCGGATCGCCGCCAGGAGAGGGAGGACCTGATGGAGGAGCAGATGCCCGGTGCCGTCGTGGCGCAGCGCGAACGGCTGGCGGAAGAGCTCAGGGCCTACGGGGCGAGCTTCACCGAGCTGGGCCGCCGCTTCGCCACCGTGCTGGGCGTGCACGCCACCGACGCCTTCGCTCTCCTGGAGATCGCCTCCGCCGAGGAGAGGGGCGCCCCGCTGTCCCCGGCCCTGCTCAGCAAGCGCATCTCACTGTCCCTGGGGGCCATGAGCGCGCTGCTGAACCGCCTCGAACAGGCCGGTCACATCACCCGCACCCGCGAACACGCCGACCGGCGGATCGTCACCCTGCGCAGCTGCGGGCATGTCGGCAAGCTCGCCGGCGAGTTCTTCGGGCCGGTCAACGGACGCCAGGACGCCATCCTGTCCCAGTACCCCCCCGAACTGCTTCGGCAGTTCGAGACCTTCCTGACCCAGCTACGCACCAGCCTGGAGGCCGAGCTCACGCAACAGGGGCGGGACAGCTGAGGGCGCGTGTGCCGTCCCGGGCGGGGTTCCGGTGCCGGCGTCGAGCACGATCTCACCGACGTCGGTAGCCGGGCCGTACTTGCCTGCAGGGACTGTCAAGCGGCATTAGATCATGACAAAAGAGTTGTCAGATGCTCGTACATGCCGTTTCCGGACTCCGCTTGCCGAGCACGATGTGATCACATGCCGGGACCCCGTCCAGGCCGGGGCGCGCTGAGGGAGATCGCAGTGTTGAAGAGCCGTTTCTGCGCCCTGTGGGCGGGTGCCGCCGTTGCCATGGTGTCCACGGTGCCGGCCGCGCCCTCGGCGGCAGACACGTGCGCTCCGTCGACCACGTGCGCCACGACGGTGACCTTCACCGTGATCGCGGACGACGGGCTGGAGATCACCGTGCCCGACGGCCCGGTCTCCATCGGCAGCGGTCCGCCGGGCACGCAGATCAGCGGGCCGCTCGGCGCGGTCACGGTGTCCGACGAGCGGGCCGCGCTCAGCGCCACCTGGACGGCGACCGTGTGGGGCACGGCTTTCACCACGGGCGGCGGAACGGGCTCGGAGACCGTCCCGACCACGGCGGTCTCCTACTGGTCGGGTCCGGCGACGGCCACCACCGGCACCGGTACCTTCGTCCCGGGTCAGCCCGACGCCGCCGACGCGGAGGTGCTGGACGTGCCCTACACCGCGTTCAGCAAGACGACCGGGTCGGGCGACAACTCCGCCACCTGGGACCCCACCATCGTGATCGACATCCCCGCCCAGGCGGTGGCGGGCACCTACACCGGCACGATCAGCCACTCCGTGGCCTGATCCGCGCTCGGCGAGGGAGCGGGGCTCGCCGGAGCCGCAGGCGGCCGGAGGGGCCGGAGGGGGGCTGTCACCGGTGGGCCCGGCCAGGGGAGCCGGGCGCGCTCGGGGCTCGGCCCGCCTCGGCGGATCACCTCCTGCCTCGGCCGAACGCCACCTCGACGACCCGGCGGGCCAGCAGGCGGGCGGGGTCGAGAACCGGGACGGGGACGCGGGAGCCGTCCAGGGCCAGGACGAGCTCGGTGCACGCGGTGACGATCCGCTCCGCGCCGCGATCGGCGAGGGAACGGGAGACCTCCGCCAGCGCCCGCCGGTGGGCCGGTCGGACGCCGCCGCCCTTGACGGCGCCGATGGCGGCCATGACGTGCTGCTGGCCGAGCCGGTCCGGCTCGACCACCGCCACGCCGCGCCGTCGCAGAGCCCGCGCGTACAGGCCCGCGTGCAGGGTGCCCGAGGTCGCCAGCACGCCGGCCGCGCGGACGCCGCCGGCGGCGAGGGCGTCGGCGGTGACCTCGATGATGCTCACCAGCTCCAGCCCGGCCTCCTCCGCCAGGTGCGGGACGAAGGCGTGGGCGGTGTTGCAGGGTACGGCGAGCACCTCGCACCCGGCCCGCTTCAGCGCCTCGATGCCGCGCCGCAGGTACGGGGTCGGGTCCTCGCCGCCGCCGAGCAGGCTCAGGGAACGGTCGGGGACGCGGGGGTCGCCCCAGATGACGACGGGCACGTGCCCCTGGTCGCAGGCGGCGGCCGTCTCCTCCACGAGCTTGCCGTAGAAGTCGACGGTGGCCGCCGGGCCCATGCCACCCAGGACGCCGACCAGCCTGGCCCCGCTCGCCGGGCTCTCGCGCCA
>NZ_JBSFPS010000289.1:0-12530 GCF_053588315.1 Streptosporangium sp. NPDC003464
CCGAGCAACCAGTCGAAGGACTCGGTCTGGAGAGCGAGAAGATCAGGAACTTCGAGCGGCTCCTGAATTCGTGCGAAAGACACACGACGGGGACCGGCGGGTATGGCGGAGGCGTTGCGCGAGGCTGCCACAGATGTCCTTCCGGAGGTACGGATGGAATCGAACTGCGCGCACGCCAAACGCCCCGGGATGATCCGGGGGCGTCAACAGACGGCGCGAGGGAGCATCATAACGCAAATGACAAACAGATTGCCATACATACTATAAGCGTCAACCTCGCTGCCGCTTTCAGCTTGTCACAGCCCGAGTGGCCTCGTCAACTTCTTACGGTCGCGGTGCGCGTCGACGCCATCCGCCGACCGCCTCGTGGGCGTCTTCCCGCCCGTCGAGCAGGACGGAGCCGGGTGGTCTCACCGTCCCCAGGAGCCGGGCCGGCACCTCCGCCGTCGGTGGAAGGCGCGACGCGAGCACCTCGGCGGCCGGCGGGAGACGACCGGTCAGCCGAGGTCCGCCTCGTGCACCAGGATCGCCGCCTGCACCCTGTTGGCCAGGCCCAGCTTGGAGAGCAGCCGGCTGACGTGCGCCTTCACCGTCGCCTCCGTCAGCTTGAGCTCCCGTCCGATCTCCGCGTTCGACAGGCCGCGGGCCAGTGCCCTGACCACGTCCTCCTCCCTGGCGGTCAGTGACGCGAGCCGGTCGCGCGCGGACTCGGCCCGGGAAGGGGCCTTGTCGACGAACGAGCCGATCAGCCGCTTGATCACCGTGGGAGACAGCATGGCCTGGCCCGCCGCGACCGTGCGGACGGCGGCGGCCAGCTCCCGGGGCGGGGTGTCCTTGAGCAGGAACCCGACCGCGCCGAGCCGTAGCGCCTCGTGGACGTATTCGTCCAGGTCGAACGTGGTGAGCATGATCAGCTTGGGCGCGTCGGGCGCGGCCAGGACCCGGGCCCCGGCGATCAGGCCGTCGGTGCCGGGCATGCGGACGTCCATCAGCACGACCTGGGGCCTGAGCCTGGCGGCGGCGGCGACCGCCTCGTCGCCGTCGCGGGCCTCGCCGACGACCGCCATGTCGCCCGCCGCCTCCAGGATCATCCGCAGCCCGGACCTGACCAGCGCCTCGTCGTCGACGATCAGTACGCGGATCATGCGGCCGGGATCCTGGCCAGGACCTGGAAGCCGTCCTCGTCCCCCGGGCCGGCCTCCAGCCGGCCGCCGACCAGCTCGACGCGTTCGCGCAGGCCGACCAGTCCCCAGCCGGAGCCGGGCAGCGCGCCGCGCGTCCCGGCGGAAGATCTGTTGCGCACGGTGACCTCCAGCTCGACGGGCCGGTAGCGGACGGACACCTCGGTCTCGGCGTTACCCGCGTGCTTGTGCACGTTGGTCAACGCCTCCTGGACCACGCGGTAGGCGGTGCGCTCCACGATGGGACTGAGCGGACGCGCGGCGCCCTCGTCGTGGCGGTTGACCACGATGCCCAGCGCGCGGGACTGGTCGAGCAGCCGGTCAAGGTCGGCCAGCGTGGGCTGCGGGCCGCGTACAGAGTCGGGCGATCGCAGCACGCCGAGCACCTCGCGCAGGTTGCTCAGCGCCTCCCTGCCGGCACCGCTGATCAGCGCCGCGGCTTCGGCCGTGCGCTCGTCAGGAGCGCTGACCTCCAGGGCGCCGGCGTGCAGGACCATCAGCGACACCCGGTGCGCGACCACGTCGTGCATCTCCCTCGCGATGCGCGCTCGCTCCTGGCCGCGTGCCTGCTCGGCGCGGAGCACCTGCTCGCGCTGCAGCTGTCGCGCCTGCTCGCGCACCGCGTCGAGCACCTGCCGCCTGGCGCGGACCCACAGCCCTGTGAGCAGGGGCAGGGCGAGCAGCGCGCCGCCCATGAGGACCGCGTTGGCGAAGGTGCCCACGACCAGCGCCCGATATCCCCCGTCGCGGTAGGAGGCGAGACCGCTGAGTGCGAAGACCGCGGTCGCGCCGCCGATGTAGAGCCACAGGTCGCGGCGGCTCAGGCGCGTGCCCGCGTAGTAGGAGGCCGCGACGGCGGCGGGCCACATCACCAGCCACGCGTAGGCGATGGCGCCCACCGCGGCCAGCGGCCACAGCGAGCGCCTGGCGCGGGCCGCGGCCACTCCCGACGCGGCGGCGACGGCCGCGAGCACGGGGGCCGGCAGCGCCGACTCCACTCCCATCGAACCGGACGCCGAAGCCATGGACAGGAGGAACACCGCCACGCCGAGCGCCCACGGCGTGATCCGCTCGACGATCTCGAACCTGCCGTGTGTCATGGCCAAGAGGCTATAGGGGGAGCTGGGCGGCGCCCCCCTACGAAAGTTGCGGGTGCCGGGTAACTTTCGCCGAGGACGGTACGGCCGGGCCGCACCGCATGGTGAGGGCATGAGGAAAACAGCCGTCGCGAGCCTGCTCGCGCTCTCCGCACTCACCGGCATCGGTACGGCGGCCGCCGCGGCGTCCGCCCCCACACCCGTGCCCACGTCCGCCTCCGCCCTCAGACCCGCCCTGCCCGCGCCGACGGGCGGCCACGCCGTCGGAAGATCGGTCATGCACCTGATCGACCCCAGCCGCCCCGACCCGTGGGTCGCCGGCCAGGAGGCGCGCGAGCTGATGGTCTCGGTCTGGTATCCGGCGCGGAAGGCCGTGGGCAGGCCCGCGCCGTACGTCACGCCGCAGGAATCGGAATTGATCATCAAAAGCGTGCCGCAGCTGAAGGACGTGCCGCCGGACACGCTCGCCAGGACGGAGACGTACGCCCGCGTCGACGCGCCCGCGCTGAAGCAGAAGGGCGGTTGGCCGCTGGTGGTCCTGTCGCCCGGCATGACGTTGCCCCGCGCGACGATGACCTCGCTGGCCGAGGAGTTCGCGAGCCGGGGCTACCTGGTGGCGGGCATCGAGCACACCTACGAGTCGATCGCCACCACCTTCCCCGACGGCAGGACCGTCACGTTCGAGGCGGGCAGGGGCGGCCAGACCCCGGAGCTGGGCGCGAAGGTCGCCCGGGTCAGGGCCGCCGACACGGCGTTCGTGCTGGACCGGCTGGAGGGGAGCAGGCGCTGGGGCCGGCTGATCGACGAGAGCAGGATCGCGATGGTGGGGCATTCGGTCGGCGGTCAGAGCGCCGCGCACCTCCTGCCCGGGAGCCGGCGGATCAAGGCCGCGGTCAATCTGGACGGCTCCTACAATCCGAGGACGCCGGCGGAGCCGGTCGAGAAGCCGTTCATGATGATCGGCAACCCGAGGCAGGCGCCGGGCGCCGGCGGGGGCAACGGCTCCTGGGACCTGTTCTGGCCGCACGTGACGGGTGACTGGAAGCGGTGGCTCACCGTGACGGGCGCCGAGCACATGAGCTTCGTCGACTACGCGGTGCTCCAGCCGCAGCTCGGGCTGCCGGAGTACCCGCTCGACGGGGAGCGGGCCATAGAGATCACTCGCACGTACGTCACCGCCTTCCTCGACCTGCACCTGAAGGGCAGGCGCCAGCCGTTGCTGGACAGGCCGTCGGCCGACCACCCCGAGGTGAGATTCCACTGAACGGCCGTGCAGGTCTGAACGGCCGTACGGGTCCGGCCGGGCGTGGGTCCGCACGGAGCGAAGACCGGTGCGGTCAGCCGACGGCCTGATGGTCGCCACGTGCCCGGGAGCCGCGGCCAGGAGCACGGCACGCCCCTGCTCGGTGGGGGAGATCACCCCCCCGGGCAGGGGTGGCCTGACGTTTGCGGCCGCGGAGCGGGGGCAGCCGAGGCGGTGCCCAAGGCGGTGCTAAAGGAGGGTTTCCATGCTGCGGCAGAAGCGGGCAGTCGGCACGGTCGCGGTGATCGCCCATCAGAAGAAGTCGATCGGGGGCGGGCTGGACGAGCTGCGCAGGCTCCTGGCCGACGAGGAGCCCGGCAAGCTGCTCTGGTACGAGGTGCCCAAGAGCAAGAAGGCTCCCAAGCAGGCGCGCAAGGCGCTCAAGGAGGGCGCCGAGCTGGTCCTGGTCTGGGGCGGGGACGGCATGGTACAGCGCTGCGTGGACGCGCTGGCCGGCTCCGGGGTGACCGTGGGCATCATCCCCGCCGGGACGGCCAACCTCCTCGCGCAGAACCTCGGCATCCCCGAGGATCTCCCCGAGGCCGTGCGGATCGCCTTCTGGGGCCAGAGCCGGGAGCTCGACCTGGGCAAGGTCAACGGTGAGCACTTCGCCGTCATGGCGGGACTCGGCTTCGACGCTGAGATGATCAAGGATGCCGACCGGGGGCTGAAGGACAAGCTGGGCCGGGCGGCGTATGTGTGGACCGGGCTGCGGCACGTCCGGGGCGAGCTGGTCCGGATGGAGGTCAAGCTCGACGGGGTGAAGTGGTTCGAGGGGGAGGCCAGCTGCCTGCTGCTGGGCAACGTCGGGACCATCACCGGGGGCATCGAGGCCTTCGACGACGCGCGCCCCGACGACGGATGGCTGGAGATCGGCGTGTCCACGGCGAAGGGGCCGATCCAGTGGGCCCGCGTGCTCGGCCGGATGAGCGCCGGGCGGTCGGACGAGTCACCCTTCGTCCGGATGACCCGGGCGCGCAAGATCAGCGTCAAGCTCGGCGCGCCGATGACCTACGAGCTGGACGGCGGGGCCAAGGACTCCGTCACCCGGCTCAAGGCGAAGGTCGTGCCCGGTGGCATCACCGTCCGGGTCCCCGTGCCGGACGGCCCCGACGGCCGGACCTGAGCGTCTCCGGCAGGCCGCGGGGCCGTCCTGTGGCCTGCCCGGAGGGATCGGCCTTCCCTGTCTCGGAGACCCGGGGCCGGGTCCGATGACGCCGGAGGTCCTGTTGAGGCGGAGGTCGACGCGTCAAAGCTCTACGGCGGGGCCGTGGCGGCCGGGGAGGAGCGGACGCCGGTCACGCGGGGCCGGTGTCCGCCCGCCCGTCCTGTGCGGTGGCGACGGTCATCTGGAGTTCGGTGACCCAGCTGTCGCGGTCGTCGTGCGGACATTCGATGCTGACCTCCCGGGCCAGCCCGACGCTGCGGTAGCCGTGCTCCTCGATCCAGTGGGCCAGCGCCTGGAACGTCGGGCCGACCTCGTCCATCGAGCCCCGATGGATGATCGTGGCGGCCGTCTCGATCGCCGGCAGGTCCACGATCGCGAAGTCGTGCTCCCCGGACGCCTCCGCCGTCACCTCCACCCCGGCGTGCACGACCACCCGGCCGTCCGCCTCCGGCTCGTAGCAGGCGATGCCGTACCCGGACGGCGTCACCCCGGCCCGGTCGAGCCGCCGGAACAGCTCGCCGTACAGGGGCTGGATGACGGGGCTGATCTCCTCGCTGTCGTAGCTCGCCGCGACGGCGGTGAGCTCGGCCAGCCGGACCGGGGCGACCCGCTTGAGGACAACCTCTTCGATGCCCATGTGTCCTTCCCTCTCCATCGACCGGAGCCTCGCCTCGACCCGGAGCAGCCGCGCCGTGTCGGCGGCGATCCGCTCCTCCAGCTCCGCGCGGCGCAGCCGTACCATCCCGTGCAGCTCGGCCGTGCTCACCTTCTCGTCGAGGATCGACCGCACCTGCTGCAGGGTGAATCCGAGATCCTTCAGCGCGATGACGCGGTTGAGCCGCGAGAGCTGGTGGGCCTGGTAGGAGCGGTAGCCGCTGGCCGGGTCGACGCGGGCGGGCCGCAGCAGCCCGAGCGCGTCGTAGTGGCGCAGCATGCGCACCGACACGCGGCCGAGCTGGGCGAAGTCTCCGATGCTGAACATGATGCTTCCAGGTGTAGAGGCTCACACGGTGTCAGGGTCAATCCTGTCCTCGGCTCCTCCGGCGCGGCGCGGGAGGCCCGCCGTGCCGCCGTTGACTGCTACTGACGGGTAAGCATAGGTTCCCAGATACCGACTGGTCGGTTTAAGGAGCTTCTATGCGGGTGCGGGACAAGGTCGTCGTGGTGACCGGGGCCGCGAGCGGGATCGGGCGGGCGATGGCCCTGCGCTTCGCCGCCGAAGGGGCGGCCGGGGTGCTGGTGGCCGACCTCGACGGGGCGGGCGCGAGCGAGGTGGCCCACCGGATCGGCGAGCGGGCGGTGGCCGTGCGGACCGACGTCTCCGTCGAGGACGACGTCCGCGGCCTGGTCACCGCGGCGGAGGGCAGCTTCGGGCCGGTCGACCTGTTCTGCTCCAACGCCGGGATCATCACCGGCCACGGGCTGGAGGCCACCGACCCGGAGTGGACCCGGACCATCGCGGTCAACGTCCTGGCCCACGTCTACGCGGCGCGGGCGGTCGTGCCCGGCATGGTCGAGCGCGGCGGGGGCTACCTGCTCAACACCTGCTCGGCGGCCGGGCTGGTCAGCTGCCCCGGCGACGCCCCCTACGCGGTGACCAAGTCGGCCGCCATCTCCTTCGCCGAATGGGTGGCCATCCACTACGCGACCAAGGGCGTCAAGGTCAGCGTGCTCTGCCCGCAGGGCGTGCGGACCGGCATGTTCGAGCAGGGGATCGCCGAACAGCACCTCACGGCCAGGGCGGTGGGCGCCTCCGGCGCCATCCTCGACCCGGACACCGTGGCCGAGGAGGTGATAGAGGGGCTCGCGGCCGAACGCTTCCACATCTTCCCCCACCCCGAGGTCGCCGAGTTCGTCCGGCGCAAGGCCGACGACCCCGACCGCTGGCTGGCCGGGATGGCCCGTTTCGTCGATTCCCTGGAGGCATGATGACCGACATCCGGCTGGCCCGGCAGTCCTGGCGCCGTCTGGAACCCGTCCACGGGATGATCTATTTCGTGCCCGAGGCCACCGAGCGCTACGCCGCCCTCGGCCTGGAGCCCCACGCTGGTTACTTCGCCTCCCGCGGGGCGGCCTTCGGGGCGGCCTCACCCGAGCTGGTCATTGCGACCTTCTACAACTTCTGCCCTGCCCTGGTACGGCAGGCGCTCCCGGCCGCCTGGGACGTCACGACCCCCGAGAAGGTGATCGAGGCCCGCCTCGACGCCGCGGACGCCGCCCTGCGCCGGGTGGCCATCCACGAGATCCCGGTCCTGGCCGAGACGGCGGCGCTGGCCAGGCGGGCGGCGGAGAAGGTCGGCGAGCACGTGCAGGGCCGCCCGCTGGCGGCCGCGCACGCCGCGCTGCCGTGGCCGGACGGCCCGCTGCTGGAGCTATGGCACGCCCAGACCCTGCTGCGCGAGTTCCGCGGCGACGGTCATGTCGCGGCCCTGCTGACCGAGGGGGTCGGCGGGCTGGAGGCGCTGATCCTGCACGGCGCGACCGGGCAGATGCCCACGATCTTCCTGAAGGTCAGCCGGGGCTGGCCGGAGGAGCAGTGGGCGGCGGCCGAGGAGGGGCTGCGCGAGCGCGGCCTGCTGGAGGGTGACGGGCTCACCGAGGAGGGCCGGGCGCTGCGTCAGCGGATCGAGGACCGCACCGACGAGCTGGCCCTGCCCGCCTACGCCGCGCTCTCGGAGGAGGAGCTCGCCCGGCTCGCCGAGCTGGCCCGGATCTTCGGCCGGGCCGTGGTGGACGCGGGCCTGCTCACCTTCTCCGCCTGAGGCCGGCCCCGGTCCGGGGCCGGCTCGGGTCCGAGGCCGGACCCGGACGGGGCTGTCCTCGCCTGAGACCGGCCCCGTCCGGGAGCAGTCCCCGCCTGAGGCCGCCCCTGGCCCGCCGGGCGGTTCAGGTGAGGGCGGCGGAGACTCCCGCGCCGATCAGGGCGACGGCCCACACGGAGTCGAGGTTGAACCACGCCTTGCGGAGCACCGCGACCCCCAGCCGCTCGTAGACGACCAGAGCCAGCGCGGTGGTCGCCGCGAGCATGGAGAGCGTGTGGATCGCGGTCGTCAGCAGGCTCTGCGAGACCAGCGCGGCGGTGCCGTGCCCGGCGCGCAGGGTGATCGGGAGCACCATCAGGCCGGCGCCGTGGGCGGTGGCCATCAGGAACGACCACCCGGCCAGCTGCAGGCGGGAGACCTTCATCCCGACCCAGCGGGGATGGCGCCGGCGCACCAGCCGCCAGACCCCGAACCCGCAGACCAGGGCCGCCACGCCGTACGAGACGAGCTTGGGCGGGGCGGCCAGGCGGGCCGCCGACACCAGCGCGAGCGTGATCAGCACCGACCCCGCGTGGCCGAGCACGATCGGCGGCAGCGCGCGCAGCACCGCCGCGCGCGAGCGTTCCTGCAGGCCCAGGGCGACCGCGAAGAGCCAGCCCATGGCCGGGTTCAGGCCGTGGAAGGCGCCGAGCCCGGCCAGGACCAGCACCGACGTCAGGTCCATCGGGTGCGCCCCGACAGGGCCGTGGCCGGGGCGGCGGTCACGGGAAGCAGTAGGAGTCGGATGAGGAGTCGCCTCCCTGCAGGCGGATCTGGTGGGCGCGGCGGCCGTCGGAGGCGAAGTCGACGAAGAAGGCGGGATCGAGGGTGAGCGAGCCGTCGTCGGCGACGTCCACCTTGGCCATCCAGCTGGAGACGCCGTCGGGGTAGAAGACGTCGTCCCAGGAGCGGTAGAGGGAGTTGGTGAAGTAAACCCGCCGCCCGTCCCTGCTGGCCTCGACCATCTGCGGGCCGCCGTTCAGCGCCCGCCCGGGGGAGGCCGGGTGGGGGTCGCGCCGGGCGATGCCGCCGATCCGGACCGAGCCGGTCTCGCGGGGATCGAACGGGTCGGAGACGTCATAGGCCTTGAGCTCGCCGGTGCCCCAGCACGAGACCAGCAGGATGCGGTCGTCAAGGGTCAGCGAGATGTCGGTGACCAGCGGCGGCACCGCGCCGAACTGCTTGAGCGGCTCCGGCAGCAGGTCGGCCGGGGCCGGCTCGGCGGGGATGGTGATGATCTTTTGGGCCTTCCAGACCCCGCCGTCCAGATGCCAGGTGAAGATGTTCGCCGACAGGTCCTCGACGCTGATCACGGTGTTGACGAAGCCGTAGGTCTTGGTCGGGTCGTGGGCGGGACGCAGCTCCAGGGCCATCTGGTGCTGGTCGCCCAGGTCGATCTCCTGCAGGTGCCTGCGCTTGGTCAGGTCCCAGACGTGCAGCCGGTGGCCGTACTCCCGGCCGACGAGCAGCTCCAGCGAGGGGCCCGGCTCGATCTGGTTCGGCGTGCCCCACTCACTGGTGATCATCGTGTCGTGGCCGAGGTGCCACCAGAAGTCGTAGTGCAGCGCCTGCGACCCCCGGTCCACCTCCCAGCGGCCCTTGGGCTCGAAGGTGTCGTGGTCGAGCGTGAACACCCCGCCCGGCGCGTCGCCGTCCACGTTGCCGAGCGCGCTGACGTAGACCGCGTCGGTGCCGCAGTGGACGGTGTGCGGACGGCTGTAACCGGTCTTCTCGAAGATCGTCTCCGGCTCGATCGTCTTGACGAGCTTGGGGTGCCGGGGATCGTCCTTGACGTCGAAGATGTAGATCCGGCTGGAGCGCAGGCCCGGCAGGACCAGGTAGCGCCGCTCGACGTGCGGGTGCGGGGCGTACGGGCACAGGGCCGAGCTGCACACGTTCCATCCGAAGTGGTGGAGCTCGTCGCCCGGCACGGACATGTCGTGCACGCTGGCGATCGACCCGTCGGACAGGTCGATCGTGGCGAGCCCGTCGGGGCGCCCGTCCCCGGCGGCATCGAGCAGGGCGACGTAGGCGAGCTCCTCCCGCGGGGCGGCCATGGCCTCGCGGGCGGACGGGTAGAAGGTGGGATCGGGCTGGATGAGCGCCATGGGGACTCCTCTGCCGAGATCAATATCCCACTAATGTTGTAGGAAAACTCTCCGCTGTCTAGGGGTCATTTTACGTAATCGTCCTGGAGGGCTTGAGTCGCCCCTCCGGTCCGCCCCCGGCGGTCCCGGACGGCCGCTGACGGCGGCGCGGAAGCTCGTGCCGTGCTTGCGCGGGACCGGGCCGACGGGCGGAGATTCGGCCTGAACTTAATCAGTGGACGACCGTTTCTCCGCCCAGCAGCATCTGGAGCAGGCGCCCGGGATACGGGGTGCCGAGAAGCAGGACAACACGAAGGCGGTCATGCACATGTCAGTTGACAGCTCCCCCTCCACCGATACCGCGATCGGGAGGAAGGCCAGGCTGTTCCGCGCCCTGAGCGCCGAGCCCGTGCTGGTGCTGCCCAACGCCTGGGACGCCGCCAGCGCGACTGTGATCGCCGCGGCCGGCGCCACGGCGATCGCCACGACCAGCGGCGGCGTGTCGTGGTCGCTGGGCCGCGGAGACGGGCAGCGGCTCAGCCGGGGCGAGATGGTGGAGGCCGCGCGGCGCATCGTGGACTCCGTCGACCTGCCGGTGACGGTCGATGTGGAGGGAGGATACGGACCGGCCCCGGCCGATGTCGCCGCGACGGTGCGGGCGGTGGTCGGGGCCGGGGCGGTGGGTGTCAATCTGGAGGACTCCACGGCCGTCGGCGGTCCGCTGTTCGACGTCGCCGAGCAGGGCGCCAGGCTGCGCGCCGCCAGGGACGCCGCGGCCGCGGCGGGCCTGCCGGAACTGTTCGTCAACGCGCGTACCGACGTCTTCCTGTTCGCGATCGGCGCCTCCGACGGCCGGCTGGGCGAGGTGCTGGCGCGCACGGAGGCGTACGCCGAGGCGGGAGCCGACGGCATCTTCGTCCCCGGCCTGCTCGATCTGGACGTGTTGAGAACTCTCTGTGCCGAGTCGCCGCTGCCGGTCAACGCGATGGCCGTCGCCGGCGGGCCGAGTGTCACCGAGCTCGCGCAGGCCGGGGTGCGCAGGATCAGCGTGGGCACCGGGCTGGCCCAGGCCGCCTACACCGCCGCCCGCAGGGCCGCCGCGGAACTGCTCGGCGCGGGAGGTCTCACGGCACTGGACGGCTCGCTGGACTTCAGCGAGCTCGACGTCCTGTTCCGTCGTTGATCGGGGCCGGGAGGACGGCCCGCACAGGGGGACCGAGGGGCCGACGCCCCGGTCGGCGGTTCTCCCGCCGCGCTGCGGCCGTGCGAGCCGGCCGGCGGGCGTGATACGACGGTGCGATGAGCGACGAACTCCATGCCAGGGCCGTTGACACCTTCATCGAGGCCGCCAACGCCTCCGATCCCGAGCGGCGTGCCGCCCTGCTGGGCCGTGCCCTCACCGACGACATCGTCTTCTGGGGGCCTCTGGGGCGCGGTGTGGGGCGCGAGGCCGTCGAGGACTTCATCAGCGAGGTGGTCCAACGCCATCCGTCCGGGGCCTGTCGTATAGTCCGGACCACCCGGGTGGACGCGCCGGACGAGTGGGCCCGCTACGGCTGGCGCTACGAGAGCGCCACCGGCGAAGCCCTGCTCTCCGGCATGGACACCGTCCATGTCACGCCGGAGGGCGGTATCGACGAGATCGTCGTCTTCGCGGGCCCGCTCACATAAAGGGCAGGGGGAGCCGGTGAGGGGCTGGGAGAAGCCGGTGAGGGGCAGGGGGGCCGGTGAGGGGCCGGGAGGAGCCGGCCCTCACGTGAGATCGCCGCCTGGGCGTGCGCGCCGGCCCGCCGTGGTGGGCCGCGGAGGCCCACTCCGCGGCACCCGTCCCGCCGCCACCTGCGCGGCGTCACCGGCGGCGACGCTCTCCACGGATCCCTGCCCGGGACACCCGGCACCGTCCTGGACGCCCGGACGGCGATCCTCGGCCCGGGCACTCTGACCCTTCTCGCGACGGTCCGCGCCCTCCGGTACCTGTGGGGGCCGGACCGCTCCGCCGCGACGCGGCTTACGCCCCCCCCGGACGTCGAGGGGCGTCCCGGGATCGAGCTCCGGCATCGGGCGCGGCCGGCGGGCGCGGGAGCGCGAGGCACCCTTGCCCGTCCGGGGCGCAACCCTCGCGGAGACCCTTCCGGTTCATCCGGCCTTGCCTGTCGACCATCCATTGGATAGTTTTGCTATCCAGCATCTAGATAGTCGTGCTATCCAAGGATGGGAAGCCATGTTCGACCTCGTCATCTTTCTCGTCGCCGCCCTGCTGGGCTTCCGCCTGCTGGGGGTGCTCGGCATCGGCCGGTTCGGCACCTGGCAGGCCGGCGCGGCACACGCGATGGCGGCCATGCTCGTCGTCACCGCCAGCGCGCATTTCGTCCCCGAGAGCGTCACGGTCATGCCCAACCACGCCGACCTGGTGCGCATGGTGCCGCCGTCCGTGCCGTATCCCGATGTCATGGTCTACGTGACCGGCGTGCTGGAGCTGCTCGGCGCCGCGGGGCTCGTCCTGGCCGCGACCCGACGGGCTGCCGGGATCTGCCTCGCGCTCCTGTTCGTGCTGCTGCTCCCGGCCAACATCTACGCCGCGGTGTCCGACGTGCCGTTCGGCGGTGACGAGGCGACGCCCCTGTGGGTGCGGATCCCGGAGCAGCTGCTGTACATCGCCGTCGTGCTCTGGGGGGCCAGGTCGGCTCCCCGCGGGTCCGTCCGCGCCCTGCGCCACGAGCTCGTCGGCTGAGACGGGAACGGGGGTGGCGCGGCCGGGCCGGCGGGCCCCTTCGCATGAGAGCCCAGCCGGGCTCTCATGCTCCGCCTTCGCCTTCACCTGCAAGGCGTGCAGCTGATCCAGCTGCATCGCGGCGATCCTCGGATTCCGCTGCGCGATCCGATACGCCACCCG
>NZ_JBSFPS010000290.1:0-12405 GCF_053588315.1 Streptosporangium sp. NPDC003464
GAGAGCGCCGCCGCCGGCCCCCTCGCCGAGCAGCAGGCAGACGGTCGGGGCGTCGAGCACCATCAGGTCGGCCACCGACCGGGCGATCTCGGCGGCCAGGCCGCCCTCCTCGGCCGCCTTGGACAGCGCGGCTCCGGAGGTGTCGATCACGGTGACCAGCGGCAGGCCCAGCTCTGCGGCCAGGTGCATGCCCCGCCGCGCGACCCGGAGCCCGGCCGGGCCGAGGGGGGCCACCACCCGCTGGCGGCTGCGGTCCTGGCCGAGCACCACGGCGGGGGCCGCGCCGAAGCGGGCCAGGGCGAGGAGCAGGCCGGGGTCGTTCTCGCCCTCGCCGGTGCCGTTGAGCGGGGTGACGTCGGAGGCCCCGAGCTTGAGCAGCGCCCGCACGCCGGGACGGTCGTCCCGGCGGGAGCGGCTGATCGCGTCCCACGCCTCGGTCGGCTGGACGTGCCCGTCCGGCTCGGGCCCGCGCTCCAGTCCCTCGCGCGGGGCGCACAGCACGGCGAGCGCGCGGATCGCCACGCGCCGGGCGTCCTCGGCGGAGACGACCGCGTCGACCAGGCCGTGGGCGAAGAGGTTCTCGGAGACCTGCACACCCTCCGGGAACGGGTAGCCGTGCAGCGACTCGAACACCCGCGGCCCCAGGAACCCGATCAGCGCGCCCGGCTCGGCGGCGGTGACGTGCCCCAGCGAGCCCCAGGAGGCGAAGACCCCGCCGGTGGTGGGGTGGCGGAGATAGACGACGTACGGCAGGCCGGCGGTGCGGTGCGCGACCACCGCGGCGGTGATCTTCACCATCTGGACGAAGGCCAGCGCGCCCTCCTGCATCCGGGTGCCCCCGGAGGCCGGGGCGGCCAGCAGCGGGAGCCGCTCGGCCGTGGCCCGCTCGATCGCGGCGGTGAGCCGCTCGGCGGCGGCCACCCCGATCGACCCGGCCAGGAAGGAGAACTCGCAGGCGATGACCGCGACCCGGCGGCCGTCGAGCAGACCCTCCCCCGAGATCACCGACTCGTCGTACCCGGTCCTGGCCCGGGCCTTGGCCAGCTCCTCGGCGTAGTCCGATCCGGGCTCGGCCGGATCGGCGGGCGTCTCGTCCCACGACCGCCACGTCCCCGGGTCGAGAACGGTGTCGATGAGGGTGCGGGCGTCGGGCCGGGTGCGGCTCATCCCCTGCCCCCGCACGGCGGGATCCGCGTGGGGCGGGCTCTCATCCTTCACGTTCCTCCAGCCAGGCGAGGATCTCGTCGTTGTGCTGGCCCAGCGCGGGCGGGGCGCCGTGGCGGACGGCGGGCTCGCCGTCGAAGCGGAGCGGCGGGCCGGGCAGCTCGATGGCGCCGAGCACGGGGTGGTCGACCTCGACGAGCAGCCCCTGGGAGCGGGTCTGCTCCCAGGCGTAGACCTCGTCGATGGACCTGATCGCGCCGGCGGGCACGCCGATCTCGCCGAGCGCGGCCAGCCAGTGGGCGCGGTCGTGCTTGGCGAGCACCTGCTCCATGTCGGCGATCAGCTCGTCCCGGTGCGCAAATCTCTCCCTGTTTATCGCATATTTCGGGATATCGGGATCGATGTCCAACAGGGCGGCCACCTTCCGCCACTGCGTGTCGTTGGCCACCGCGATCTGGATCATGCCGTCGGCGCAGTGGAAGGCGCCGTAGGGGGCGATGGAGGCGTGGTGGTTGCCGTTGGCCCTGGGCACCTGGCCGCCGACGGTCCAGGCCGTGCCGTGGTAGGAGTGCACGCCGGTCACGGCGGCCAGCAGCGAGGTCCGCACGACCTTGCCCCGGCCGGTCCGCTCGCGCTCGTAGAGGGCGGCGACCACGCCGTAGGCGCCGTGGATGCCGGCGAGCAGGTCGGCGATCGAGGCGCCCACGCGGTAGGGCTCGTCGGCGGACGGCCCGGTGAGGCTCATCAGGCCGGCCTCGCCCTGGGCGATCTGGTCGTAGCCCGGCCGGCCGCCCTCGGGGCCGTCGTGGCCGAACCCGGTGATCGACAGGACGACCAGGCGCGGGTTGAGCGCGTGCAGCCGCTCGACGGGGAAGCCCAGCCGGTCGAGCACGCCGGTGCGGAAGTTCTCGATCAGCACGTCGCTCTGCCGTACCAGACGCTCGATCAGAGCCTTGCCCTCGGCGGACTTGAGGTCCACGGTGATCGACTGCTTGTTGCGGTTGGCCGCGAGGAAGTAGGTGGAGATGTCACCGTCGGGACCGGCGAACGGCGGCCCCCAGCCCCGGGACTCGTCGCCCCCGCCGGGATGCTCCACCTTGATCACCCGGGCGCCCAGGTCGCCGAGCATCTGCGCGGCGTGCGGTCCCGCCAGCGCGCGGGAGAGGTCGAGAACGACGATGTCGCCGAGTGCTCCGTGCAAGATCAACCTCCTGTGGTGGTCGCCGAGCCTAGTCGAATCGGAGCGGGAAGGGCATTCCTCCTGACGCCGGCCTGCCGGGCGGCCCGTGCCGCTCCCGCGTCAGGTCCGGCACACGAAGATCCTCCCAGGCGGGGCCCGCCACCTCCAGCCCATCCCGCCGGCGGCGGAGCGGGCCCGCCGGTGTCCGTCCGGCGGAACGGGGGCCTACCCGGGACCTACCCCGTCCGACCGCTTTCCCCCGCTTCCATCGAAGCTGCCACCATGGGCGGGTGGCTTCAATCGTCTCCTTCGAGGACCTCGCCGGAGCGGTCCGGGGACTGCCGCCGTCGTGCGGGCCGGTCCGCGTCGTGGCGGTGGACGGACCGGGCGGGTCGGGCAAGACGACCTTCGCCGGGCGGCTGGCGCGGGCGCTGGGCGCCCAGGTGATCCACAGTGACGACTTCCCCGTGCCGTGGGACGAGCCGCCCGTGACCTGGTTCAGGCAGGTCGAGGAGCAGGTGCTCGGCCCGCTGGCGGCCGGCCGGCCGGGCGGCTACCGGCGCTACGACTGGGCCGCCGGCACGTTCACCGACTGGGTGGACGTGCCCGTCGCGCCGGTGCTGCTCCTCGAAGGGGTGAGCACCGCCCGGCGCACGGCCCCGGCCGCCTTCACCGTCTGGGTGGAGGCGCCCGCCGAGCTGCGGCTGGCCCGCGCCCTGGCCAGGGACGGCGCCTCCTACGCGCCGCAGTGGCGCGAGTGGATGCGCGCCGAGGAGGAGTGGTTCGCCGCCGACGGCACCCGCTCCCGCGCCGACCTCCTCCTCGACGGGGCCACGGTCCCCGGCGAGTTCGTCCGGATCCAGCCGTCCTGAGCCGACCCGTCACGCTCCGGCCGCGCTCCCCCGCCGCGCGGGACCGGGGCGGGTCCGTCGCCACGAGGACAGCGCGGACCTCTCGCCATCCAGAATGTAGTGTGATATTTCACATTACATGCCTTCTGACGCACTCCTCGCGCGTTTCACCGCCACCGGGCGGTTCACCTACGGCTCTCCCCGGGCCCTGACCGTCTCCCCCGACGGCTCGCGGGTGCTGTTCCTGCGCTCCGACGGCCCCGAGGACCCTGTCGAGCGGCTGTGGGCGCTCGACGTCGCCACCGGCGTGGAGCGACCGCTGGCCGGGCCGGGCGAGGGCCCGCACGTCCTGCCGCCCGAGGAGCGGGCCCTGCGCGAGCGGCTGCGCCTGTGGGCGCCGGGCATCGGCTCCTACGCCACCGACGGCACCGTCGCCGTGTACGTGCTGGGCGGCCGGCTGTTCCGGGTGGACGTCGCCACGGCCGCCGTCGAGGAGATCCCGGTGGCCGGGCCCGCCTTCGACCCCCGGCCGTCCGGAGACAGGATCGCCTACGTGACGGGCGGGCGGCTCTACGTCCACGAGAACGGCGGCAGCCGCCTGATCGCCGGCGAGTCCCACGTCACCTGGGGCGTCGCGGAGTTCGCCGCCGCCGAGGAGCTCGGCAGGCACCGGGGCCACTGGTGGGCGCCCGACGGCTCGGCGCTCCTGGCCACCCGGGTGGACGAGACCCGGGTGCCGCGCCGCCGCCTGGCCGACCCCACGCGGCCCGAGCAGGTGACGCCGGAGCCCGCCTACCCGCAGGCGGGCGGGCCGAACGCGGCCGTCGAACTGCACCTGCTCGGCCTGGACGGCACGCGCCGGCAGGTCCTGTGGAACGACACCAGGTACCCGTACCTGTCGGCGGTGGACTGGAGCGAGCAGGACCGACCGACGATCACCGTGCTGGACCGGCTCCAGCAGAACGGGCTGCTCCTCGCGGTCAACCTCGCCACCGCCACGACCTCCTCCCTGGCGGAGTTCGCCGACCCGCTGTGGATCGAGGCCGTGCCCGGCACCCCCTCCCTCCTGGCCGACGGCCGGGTGCTGACCACGGTCGAGGCGCACGACACCCAGGCCCTGGCCGTCGACGGCACCGTGGTCACCCCCTCGTCGCTGTACGTGCGGCGCGTCGCGGGTTCCCTCGGCGACGACCTGCTGTTCGAGGGCAGCGAGGCGGACCCCGCCGAGCAGCACGTCTACCGCCTCAAGGCGGACGGCACGCCGGCCAGGATCACCCACGGGCCCGGCGTGCACAGCGCCCTGACCGGCGGCTCGACCGTGGTCCTCACCAGCGGCTCGCTGGAGACCTCCCGCATCCGCCGGGTCGTGTACCCCGGGGGTCTCGCCCCCGGCTCCGCCGTGGAGATCCGCGACCTGTCGGCGGCGTCGCCGTACCGGCCGCGGCCGGTCCTGGAGCGGGTGACCGAGCATCGCCTGCCTTCCGCGGTGCTCTATCCGAGCGGGCACATACCCGGGGAGCGGCTGCCGGTCCTCCTCGACGTGTACGGCGGCCCCGGCTACCAGGCGATCGCCGCCGAACCCGGCCGGTGGATCCGCAAGCAGTGGTGGGCCGACCAGGGGTTCGCGGTCGTGACGATCGACAACCGGGGCACGCCGAACGTGTCGGCCTCCTTCGGCCGGGCGATCTTCCGGCGCTTCTCGCAGGTGGCGCTGGACGACCAGGTCGCGGGGCTGCGGGAGCTCGCGGGCAAGCACCCGGACCTCGACCTGTCCAGGGTCGGCGTACGCGGCTGGTCCTACGGCGGCTACTTCGCGGCGCTCGCCGTGCTCCGGCGTCCCGACGTCTTCCACGCCGCCTGCGCGGGCGCCCCGCCCACCGACTTCCGCTGGTACGACACCGCCTACACCGAGCGCTACCTCGGCCTGCCCGACGAGAACCCCTCCGGATACGACGGCGACTCGCTGATCGCCGACGCCCCCGGACTCGAGCGACCGCTGCTGCTCATCCACGGCCTGGCCGACGACAACGTCTACCCGCTGCACACCCTGCGCCTGTCGGAGGCCCTGACCAGGGCCGGGAGGCCGCACTCCACGCTCCTGCTCCCCGGCGTCAGCCACATGACCCCCGACGGTGTCGCGGAGAACCTGATGGCGATCGAACTCGACTTCCTCCGCCGCAACCTCCCCCGCTGAGCAGCCGTGCCGGGGAAACGGACCGCCGTCCGCGCCGTGGCCGTGATCACGGTCACGGCGGGGACGGCGGCGCCGCCCCGGCACGGAACCCACCGCAAGACTCTCGCTCCGTTATCAAATCTTGCTCCCCGACGTCCCCTTTTGGGTGATATGAACGTTCAACACATCCACCCCTTCAAGCCGCCGGAGGCTTCCGCAGTGCCGTCAGCGCTGAATATGAACGTTCAAATAGAGAGTTACCTGGCCAGGTTCAGCGAGCCTCCGGGCTACCTCGACTTCGCCAGGATCGGGCCCACCTCGCACGACGTCGCCACGACGCTCATCGAGGCGGCCCGGCTCCTCCGGGGCGACTCGTCCATCGCGCTGGCCGAATTGGAACTGCAGGCGGCCCGGACGCGGGCCGGCGCGGCACGGCTGCTGCGCGCCGCCGAACACGAGGTGGCCTTCGTCTCCTCCACCAGCCACGGCCTGTTCGCGGCCGCCGCGGCCCTCCAGGCCCCGGGCCGCGGCTCCGTCGAGGACGCGGGCGTCGTGCTCGTCCCCCGGGGGGAGTTCCCCTCGAACGTCTACCCCTGGCTGCGGTTCGAGGGGCGCGGCGGGCTCCGGGTGCGCTGGATCGACTCGCCCCGGATCACCCCGGACGTCGTCGCCGCGCACCTGGACGGCGACGTGCGGGCGCTCTCGATCAGCGCCGTGGACGCCCTCACCGGCTACCGCGCCCCGCTGGGCGCGCTGAAGGAGCTCCTCGGCCCGGACCGGGTGCTGGTCGTGGACGCGATCCAGGGTCTGGGCGCCGTCCCGATCGAGGTCGACGCGGCCGACCTGCTGGTCTGCGGCGGCCAGAAGTGGCTGCGCGCCGGCTGGGGAGCGGCCCTGCTCCTGGTCCGCGACCGGGTGGACGGCCGGCTCGTCCCCGGCCTCGGCGGCTGGTCCGGGGTCCAGGACCCGTTCGGCACCGGCGAGGACGTCCCCGTCCCGGACAGCCCGGCCCGTGCTCTCGCCGCCACCGACGGTCCCGGGCACGGCCCGGCCGGCGGGGACGGGGCAGCCCACCCGGGCGGGACGGTCGCGCATCCCCGCCCGCCGCTGCGCGGGGCGATCGCCCATACGCTGACCAACCCGGACTACCCCGCCGTGGCCGCGCTCGGCGCCGCGATCGACCTGGTCCTGGGCGTGGGGGTCGCGGAGATCGGCCGCCGGGTCACCGAGACCCTGGGTGCCCTGCTCGACACGGCCCGCGGCGCCGGGGCGCAGATCCTGCTGGACGACCTGGACGCCGCCGAGCGCGGCGGCATCGGCTGCTTCCGCCTCCCGGGCCTCGAGCCCGCGGCCGTGCACACGGCGCTGGCCGGAGCCGGGCTCGTCACCACCCTGCGCGGCGGCTGGATCCGGTTCTCCCCGCACGCCACCACGCCCCACGAGACCACCCAGCGCCTGGTCTCCGCCCTGCGCGCCGCACGCGCCTCTGAGCCCCCGCCGCCGTCCAGTACGGCACTCACCCCCCTGAAAGGAACAGCAAAATGACCATGTCACCGGGGAATCCCACGCCGGCTTCCAATATCTCCATGAGCCGCCGCCACCTGATGCGGCTGGCCGTGGCCGGAGCCGTCGTCCTCGGCGCCGCGGCGTGCGGTGCCGAGGAGAAGTCGTCCTCCGGAGGGCCGACGAAGATCACCATCTGGAGCTGGACCACCGCGGCCGAGGCGCTGCGCGGCGTGGTTCCCGACTTCGAGCGGGACAACCCGGGTATCAAGGTTGACGTCCAGGACGTCGGCAACCCGGCGATCTGGGACAAGATCACGGTGGGTCTGGCGGCGGGCGGCAAGGGCTTGGCGGACGTGCTGCACATCGGCGTCGACTACCTGCCCGGATACATGGAGAAATTTCCGGGCGGCCTCGCCGACCTCAACAAGCTCGGCGCCGACAAGCACAAGGACGCCTTCTCCAAGGGTCTGTGGCCGACGGTCACGGGCAAGGACGGCGGCGTCTACGCGATGCCCTGGGAGGTCAACCCGCTCGGCATGTTCTACCGAGCCGACTACTTCGAAAAGGCCGGAGTCGACCCCGAGTCACTCAAGACCTGGGCTGACATGATCGAGGCGGGCAAGAAGGTCAAGGCCGCCACCGGAATCGCCCTGACCGGCCTGAACAAGCCCGGCACCACCCCCGACCTGGACCTGTTCCAGAACCTCATGCAGCTCCAGGGCGCGTTCTACTTCGACCTCGAGGGCAAGGTCACCCTCGACTCCCCGCAGGCCGTACAGGCCATGACGATCATCAAGCAGATGAACGACGCCGGACTGGTCGAGGACACCGCGGGCGAGGGCACCTGGAAGCGGATCATGAGTGAGGGCAAGTTCGCCATCGCGCCCTTCCCCGCCTGGGCGGCGAACTACCTGGCCACCAAGTTCCCCGACCAGAAGGGCAAGTGGCGGCTCATCGCGCCCCCCGCGGTCACGGCAGGCGGCAGCCAGTCCGTGATCGTCAACTCCACCTACCTGTCGGTGGCCGAGTCCAGCAAGAACAAAGACGCCGCGTGGAAGTTCGTGGAGTACGCGCTGACCAAGCCCGACTCCATGAACAAGATGTTCAAGGCGGGCGGAGTGTTCCCTGCGCTCACCGCCGCGCACAGCGCCCCCGTCTACACCGAGAAATGGCCGTACTACGGCGACCAGCCGGTGCTCAAGACCTTCGTCGACGTCCTCGGCCAGGGCGCGGGCGCCACCAACTTCACCGGTGACTACGCCAAGGCGCTGAAGGTCGCCTCCGACGCGCAGACGAAGGTGCTGATCAAGGGCGCCGACCCGGCCACGGCGCTCAAGGAGGCCGCCGCCCTGCTCGCCCAGCAGACCGGACGGCAGAAAGCATGACGCTCCTGCTTGACAGGTCGGCTCCGGCGCGGCCCCAGGGGAAGCCGCGCCGGACGCTGATCGACCGTCGTACGCTCCCTTATCTGCTCCTCATGCCCGCGCTGCTCGGCTTCCTGATCTTCAAGGCCTACCCGATCGCCAAGTCGGCCTGGATCAGCCTGACCGCGGGTTCGGCGCGGACTTTCGTCGGCCTGGACAACTACGCGCGGCTGGTGCACGACCCGGTGTTCTGGACCGCGCTCCGCAACACGGCGCTGATCCTGGTCGTGCAGCTCCCGCTGATGCTGAGCCTGGCCCTGCTGCTCTCCCTGGGTCTGAACTCGCGCCTGGTCAAGGCCCGGGCGGTGTGGCGGCTCGGGGTCTTCGTCCCCTCACTCACCGGCCTGGTCGCCTACGGCGTGATGTTCTCAGTGATCCTGAACAAGGACGGCGGCCTGCTCAACTGGCTGCTCTCCTTCTTCGGCATCGACAGGATCGACTGGCTGGGCAGCCCGGTCTGGGCCCGGATCGGCATCGTGATCGCGCTGAACTGGCACTACGTCGGCTACTACGCCGTCATCTACCTGGCGGGCCTACAGGGCATTCCCAAAGAGCTCTACGAGGCGGCCATGGTGGACGGCGCGGGACCGGTCACCAGGTTCCGCAGGATCACCGTGCCGCAACTGCGGCCGATCCTCCTGCTCACCATGGTGCTCTGCACGATCGACACGCTCCAGCTCTTCGACGAGCCCTATGTCCTCACCAACGGCGGCCCGGACAACGCCACCATCACGGTCACCATGTACCTCTACGAGAACGCCTTCAAGTATTTCGACTTCGGCTACGCCTCGGCCATCGCCTACGTGCTGGCGCTGCTGGTCATCGTACTGGGCCTGATCCAGGCCAAACTGGCGGGAGAGCGCCGATGAAACGCTGGGCGCTCACCTTCGCGCTGGCCGCGGCCTTCGGGCTCTGCGTCGGCCCCTTCTACTGGCTGGCGATGGCCGCCACCCACGATGACAAGGACATCTTCACCTGGCCGCCGAAGTTCTGGCCCGGCGACCATCTCTGGGACAACCTGGTGGGCCTGGAGGAGTCCATCGGGCTGACCAAAGTGGCGCTCAACTCGGCCGTTGTCGCGTCCACGCAGACCATCGGCGGTCTGGTCGTCTCGGTCCTCGCCGGCTACGCCTTCGCCAAGTTCCACTTCCGCGGCAAGAACATCCTGTTCGTGTTGCTGCTGAGCTCGCTTGTCATCCCCAGCCAGGTGCGGCTGATCCCGCTCTTCGAGATGATGCTCGATTTCGGGCTCCTCGACAGCTACGCAGCGCTCGTCCTGCCGGGCCTGACCGTGCCGTTCGGCATCTTCCTGATGCGGCAGGCGATGAGCGGGCTGCCGGACGAACTGCTCGACGCGGCCCGGGTGGACGGCGCGGGCGAGCTGCGGATCATCTGGCGCGTTGTGGTCCCGGTGATGCGGCCGGTGATCGCAGCTCTTACGATCTTCCTCTTCCTGTGGTCATGGAACGAATTCGTCTGGCCGCTGATCGCGCTGCGCAGCCCGGAGATGCACACCCTGCCGGTGGCGATGGCCACCCTGAACGGCTTGTCCGAAACCGATTTCGGCCAGGTCCTGCTGGCGAGCGCCCTCTCCACGCTGCCGGTGATGGTGCTCTTCCTGTTCTTTCAGCGACAGTTCATCTCCGGCCTGCTGGCCGGAGCCACGAAGGGATAGACATGCAGTTGTGGCTGCCGCACGCCCTGGCCGGTGACTCCACCGAGGTCCCCGTCGGGGGGCTGAACGTGGAGATCTCCGGAGCTCGCGACATCGCGGTCACGTACGCCGCCGACGGAGTCTGGGTGATCGACGCGCCGGGCGCGACGGGGGCGCAGTGGCGCATGCCGTGCGTCTCGACGACCGCGTTCTGGACGCCGGACAGCGGTCCCCGGTGGGTACCGCCGATCTGGAGCGGGCCGAAGACGTCCCGGCTGGCCGTCGGCGCGCCGGTGGTCTCCCTGGTCGGCGCGGGCGACGCGAACGTGTGCACCGCGGCGCTCGACGGGTCGGCGGGCCTGTCCCGCTTCAGCGGCGGGCTGATCGAGGAGACCGGCGAGTTCGTGTTCACGATCGATCACGAGGGTCCGGCGTTCCGGCTGCGGCTGGACCTGTCCGACCGCCTGTTCTCGGCGGCGCTGGCCGGGGTGGCGGCCTGGTGGGGCGAGGGCCGGGAGCTGCCGCCGACGCCGCGCGCGGCCCGGCTGCCGGCGTACTCGACCTGGTACAGCATGCACCAGGAGGTCAGCGAGGAGTCGGTGGAACTCCAGTCGCGGCTCTCGAAGGAGCTGGGCTGCGAGACGATCATCGTGGACGACGGCTGGCAGACCGCCGACCGGGCGCGGGGGTACGCGTTCTGCGGTGACTGGGAGCCGAACTCGGCGGCTTTTCCTGATATTTCCGCACACGTGAAGCGGGTGCAGCACATCGGCCAGGCATACATGCTCTGGTACGCCATCCCGTTCGTCGGCAAGGAGAACGCCGCGTTCGAGCGCTTCGAGGGCAAGTTCCTGCGCTACCTCGACCACATGGACGCCGGGGTGCTCGACCCGCGTCACCCCGACGTCCGCGAGTTCCTCGTCGACCGGCTCTCCCAGGCGGTCGAGAAATGGGGCATGGACGGCCTGAAGATCGACTTCGTGGACCGGTTCGCGACTCCGGGCGGCGACCCCGCCCCCGGCGAGGGGGCCGACTGCGAGGAGGTGGACGAGGGTGTGCGGCGCCTGCTGCACGGGTTGGACACCCGGCTGCGCCGTACCCGGCCCGAGGTGCTGATCGAGCACCGCCAGCCGTACACGCACCCGGGCCTGTGGCCGTACGCGAACATGGTCAGGGCCACCGACTGCCCGCTCAGCCCGCAGGAGAACCGGCAGCGGACCGTGGACCTGCGGCTGACCGCCGGTCCCGTCGCCGTGCACTCCGACATGATCCTGTGGCACCCGTCCGAGCCCGCCGAGCAGGTCGCGGTCCATCTGATCAACGCGTTGTTCTCGGTGCCGCAGATCTCGGTGGACCTCACCGCCCAGACCCCCGAGCAGCTCGCCGCCATCGGGTTCTGGCTGGGGATCTTCCGGCGGCACCTGGAGACGCTCCAGCTCGGCGTGCTGGAACCGGCTCAGCCGGAGCACGGCTACCCCCTCGTGCGGGCCTACGATGAGCAGACCATGGTCATCGCCCGCTACGGGCCGCTGCCGGTGGAGGTCCCCGCCTCCGGCTGGCGCGAGTTCCTGGTCGCCAACGCCGCCCCGGACTCTCGCGTGGTGCTGCTCGGCACGGAGGCGGAGAGCCTGGAGGCCACCGTGCACGACTGCGGCGGAAGGCCGCTGTCGGCCGCCACGCTGCGTCTGGACGCCGGGGCGAACCTGGTCACCGTGCCGACGGGCGGACTGCTGAGGCTGCACCGCCGTACCGAGGAGGAATAGATGGAGACGCACCGGCCCCGCGGACGCGGCGTCACGATCGAGGATGTCGCCCGCGCGGCCGGTGTGTCCCGTCAGACCGTCTCCAACGCGCTCAACGCGCCCTACCGGCTGAAGGCCGAGACCCTGGAGCGGGTCACCGCGCTCATCGAGGAGCTCGGCTACCGGCCCGACCAGTCCGCGCGCAGCCTGCGCTCGGGCACCCGGCGGATCATCGCCTACCCCACCCCGGAGGACGACCCCACCAACCCCAACCCGCTCATGGGGGGCTTCCTGGAGGCGATCGTCGCGGCCGCGGGCGAGGCCGGCTATCACATCCTGCTGGTCCGGCCGCACCCGGGACAGGACCAGACCCGGGCCCTGGAGGAGCTGATCGCGGCCAGGACCGTGGACGGATTCCTGCTCTCCGACGTGCTGCACGACGATCCCCGCGTGGCCTATCTGGCCGGCCGGGGCTTCCCGTTCGCGGCCTTCGGCAGGACCGCGTCCGAACACCCGCAGAACTGGGTGGACGTCGACACCGTCCAGGCCATGATCGACCTGGTCGGCCTGCTGGCCGCGGCCGGGCACCGGAGGATCGCCTTCCTCGCCTCCTCCTCCAGGCTGCCCTGGATGGACCACCGCCGCGACGGCTTCCAGGCGGGCGTGCGCCGCCACGGTCTGCGCGGCCAGGAGATCTCGGCGCCCGGCGAC
>NZ_JBSFPS010000291.1:0-12344 GCF_053588315.1 Streptosporangium sp. NPDC003464
CCAACGCCGAAAAACGGACGCCGAGGTTGGACAGGGATGTGGCGAGGTCGGGCCGGTAACGGTCGGGATAGGCCTCGGCCAGCTCCCGGTAGATGGCCACCGCCTCCTGTGTCACCGGCAGTGCCTCCGCCGGATGCCCCAACTCCGAAAAACGGACGCCGAGGTTGGTCAGAGATGCGGCGAGGTCGGGCCGGTAACGGTCGGGATAGGCCTCGGCCAGCTCCCGGTAGATGGCCACCGCCTCCTGTGTCACCGGCAGTGCCTCCGCCGGACGCCCCAACTCCGAAAAACGGACGCCGAGGTTGGACAGGGATGTGGCGAGGTCGGGCCGGTAACGGTCGGGATAGGCCTCGGCCAGCTCCCGGTAGATGGCCACCGCCTCCTGTGTCACCGGCAGTGCCTCCGCCGGATGCCCCAACTCCGAAAAACGGTTGCCGAGGTTGGACAGGGATGTGGCGAGGTCGGGCCGGTAGCGATCGGGATAGGCCTCGGCCAGCTCCCGGTAGATGGCCACCGCCTCCTGCTCCGCAGGCAGTGCCTCCGCCGGATGCCCCAACTCCGAAAAGTGGACGCCGAGGTTGGACAGGGATGTGGCGAGGTCGGGCCGGTAGCGATCGGGATAGGCCTGCGTCAGCTCCCGGTAGATGGCCACCGCCTCCTGTGTCACCGGCAGTGCCTCCGCCGGATGCCCCAACTCCGAGAAGCTGGTGCCGAGGTTGGTCAGGGATGTGGCGAGGTCGGGCCGGTAACGGTCGGGATAGGCCTCGGCCAGCTCCCGGTAGATGGCCACCGCCTCCTGCTCCGCAGGCAGTGCCTCCGCCGGATGCCCCAACGCCGAAAAACGGACGCCGAGGTTGGTCAGGGATGCGGCGAGGCCGGGCCGGTAGCGATCGGGATAGGCCTCGGCCAGCTCCCGGTAGATGGCCACCGCCTCCTGCGTCACCGGCAGTGCCTCCGCCGGACGCCCCAACTCCGACAAATGTATCCCCAGCGCGGACAACCACCGCGCCCGCTCCGCGTTGCCCGCATCGGCCGGGACACTGTCCAGCAGCCGCCGGGCCAGCAGCGCGTGTGCCTCTGTCAAGACCAGCGACGGGTACGGCAGCACCTCGTACAACGCCATCAGCGTCTCCCGGGGGGCCGCCAGCCCGCCCACCTCACCGGCCATCCGCGGTAGCAGCCGTTGTAGGATCTGAGCTGCGGCCTCTAGCTCCTGGGCCGCCCGGGCCAGCGTCACCAGCGCCCGCCGTCCCTGTCGTGCGTCCAGGTTCTCCAGGCACGCCTCCAGTAACGCCGCCGACCCGCTCAACTCCCGGGTGACGTGCAGCTCCGCCAGCCGATCCGGCCGCAACCGCCCCAGCCATTCCCGATCGTCCTCCGGCGGATACAGCTCCCGCAGCCAGTCGGCCACCCGCACCGACGCCGCCCCGTCCGGCACCCGGCCCACCACATCGGCCGCCTGCTCCCGATCCGCGGCCCCCAGCAGCGTGCCTGCCGCCACGCTCTGTCGCACCGCCTGCTCGCTCAACCCGAACGGCCCCTGCATCAACCCCCGCGCTTGAGCGCTCTGCACCCAAAACCGCCGCTCGTGACCGAGAACCTCCTCCAGCACCTCCTCCGTCCGCACCACCACCCCACCCGTACCCGCCCCTGGCCGGGCCGCGCGCAGCACCGCCACCAGCGCCGCCGCATGCAGGTCCAAGATCCGCTGCCGTCCCTCGTCCAGCACCATCTCAAACCGCTCCGGCGCCGCCACCTTCAACTCAGCGGCGAAGTACGGCACCGCCGCCGCCACCACCTCCGCATCCGAGAGGCCGGCCTGGACCTGTTCGGCCAGTTCCATCCCCGATGCCCCGGCCGCGGCCACCATCTGTCGCACCCGCGCCGACTCGGCCCCCAGTTGCCGCCACCACTCCCCGGCCGAGCGCGCCAGCAACACCACCCGCACCCGCCGCCCTGTATCCCCTGCCACCTCGCGCAACAACCCGGCCAGCCCGGTACGCGTCTCGGCATAATCCACGATCAATAGCACCCGGCCCGCCGAGGCTGCCCGCCACCGCTCCAAGGCCGCGGCCTCGGTGTCGTCGGCGACCTCCACCACCCCCCACCCCTTCCCGAGCCGCCGGGCCAGCTCCGCCGCCAGGCGCGACTTGCCCACCCCACCCGGCCCGGTCACCAGCCGCAGCCGCTCCGCCTCGGCGTCAGCACACCAGGCCAGCAGCTCGCCCAGCTCTCGCTCCCGTCCGGTGAACGGCACCACCCCCCGCGCCGGATGCAGCAACGCCGCCGCCCCACCCACTTCCGGCACCAGCTCCGCCACCTTCTCCGCCGCCGCCCGCGCGTCCTCACGTGCTCGGGAGCGCTCCAGCAGGGTCGGGGCGAACGCTCCGCCCACCCCGCCCAGCACCGCCCCCAACACCGTCACCCACGCCTTGCTATCTGACAGCGCGGCCACCGCCGCCCCTGCCGCGGCCACCAAGACGATCAGAAAGCCCCGCCACCATCCCGCCATACCGCCATCTGTAGACCACGCCATCGACCGCTGAAGGGGCCGTTACCCAACCGCAAACCAGACAGCACAGGCCGTGACGATCGCCCACTTCGCTTCTCACTCCACGTGGCCGGGCGATCGACTGCCGCGGACCGACTTCGTCGGCCCTTGCCACCGGATGACGTGGTGACCACAGCGCCAGAGTCTCCAACCGCGGAGCATGCACGGAACGATCAATGGAGGTTGATCGCTACATGTGTGGCTTCGGCAGCTCAGGCCAATGAGCACAGGAAAAGACGATCGCTCTCTTAAAGCAGTGCTCTCTTGACTGCCACGCGGCTTCCGCTCCTCGGGTCTAGCGGCCTTGTGGTACGGGTCCACTTGCCATCGGATGACGAGGCGGGTCGCCGGCCGAAGTGCTGTGTACAGCAGTGGGATACAGCAACACCGCCTCACACGATCACACGTCACCGATCCGCATCTACCACTTGAGCAGGACGAGGAGCCCTCTACGTCGTGACTGGCTCCCGTTTGCAAATAGGGAATCACGCTGCCACACCGTTTTGGGGGCTCAAGCCCAGAGGCTGGGCCGTCTGTGGGCCGTCCGGGGTGGGCCGACGATGACAGACGACGACTGAAGCTGACGGCGGAACAGCCGGCTCAGCGTGGTGGCGCGCAGGTATCCACAGGTCGCTTCGGCGGGACATTTCTTCCGCTACAAGTAGACCGGCGAGCGCGGCGGCGGCCGCCTCTTCTCGGTGACGTCACCTGGCATGCCACATCTGCACGCCGAGCTCGGCGGGATGCGCTACCTGAGCAACCAGCCGGTGGCGCCCACGGCGCCGGTAAGCGCTGCGCTCCCGATCGCGGATCATGCGCGCCAGGCTCTTCACCTGTCACTGTCCGTCCGTCAGGCGGGCTCGATGCCGTGCAGGATCAGGCCGAGCTCATAGGCCAGGACCGCGGCGTGCGTGCGGTCGCGGGCGCCGAGCTTGTCCAGGACGTTGGTCACGTGGGTCTTGATCGTCTCCCGGGACACGTGCAGCGCTGCGGCGATCTCCGGGTTGGCCTGCCCGAGGGTGATGTGCCGCAGTATCTCGAGCTCGCGTGGCGTCAGCGTCACCGGGCGGCGCGGCCTGGCGCTGCCGTGGTGAGGCGACGCGATGCGGCGCAACGCGTCGGGGAAGAGCACCGCCTGCCGTGCGTGCACCAGCCGGACGGCCTCCACCAGCTCACCGGCCGGGGCGCGTTTGAGCACGTACCCGGCGGCTCCGGCGCGCAGGGCTCCCCAGACCAGTTGATCGTTTTCGAAGGTGGTGACCACGACGACGCGGGTGGAGGGGGAACGGCGGCCCAGCTCGACGGTGGCGGCCAGGCCGTCCATCCGGGGCATGCGGATGTCCATCAGCACGACGTCCGCCCCCGCGCCCGCCTCGACGGCCTCCCGGCCGTCCCCGGCCTGGCCCACGACCGCGAGATCGTCGTGGAGAGAGAGCATGGCGGCCCATCCCTCGCGGATCAGCGGCTCGTCGTCGGCCAGGACGACGCGGATCACAGCGGCAACCTTGCCTGGACGCGCCAGGTCGCGTCCGCCTGCTGCAGCGTGCACGTCCCACCGGCCAGGCGGGCTCGCATGCGCATGCCCGTCAGACCGCGTCGGTGCCCGGCCGGGGGCGAGGGGACGTCCGCGGTGGCGTTCTCCACTGTCAGCACCAACTCGCCGGCGACGGCGACGTCCAGTGTGACGGGGCCCGACCCGTGGCGCAGGGCGTTGGTGAGCGCCTCCCGGGCGATGGCGTAGGCGGTGCGCGAGGTGGCCGCCGGGATCCGGCCGAGGTGTCCGGCGCTCACGCGTACGTCGAGCCCGCGGGTGAGCGTGTCGAGCGAGTCGAGCGTGGGCGTGCGCGCCATCTCGCCGTCGTCAAGGACGCCGAGCAGCACGTCGAGCTCTTCCTGGGCGGCACGAGCAGTGTCCAGCAGGTGCTCCGTCGAGCGCGTGGCCTCCTCCAGGCCGGGATCCGGCCGCTGCAGCGCCGCCTGCGCCACCATGCCCTGCACCAGGACGACGCTCAGCGCGTGCCCGACCGCGTCGTGCAGCTCCAGCGCGAGAGCCTGACGGCGGCCGAGCTCCTCCAGCATGCGGGACGGTTCGGCACGCAACAGGCGGCGCGCCGCCCACCGCTGGCCGGATCCGGCCGCGACCATGGCGGCCCCCAGCGCGACCGCGATGGCCAGCGGCTCGGCCAGCACGGCGGGGTTGTCGCGCCACTGCGTCAGGTCGCCCAGCCAGATCAATCCCGGAAGCAGCATGAGCACGCCCGCGCCGAGTGTCGCGCCGCCGTACAGGTGCAGGCTCGTCAAGGCCACCAGATAGACCCGGTCCGCCTTGTCCGAAACCTCGACCTCGAGCAGCTCGGCCAGCGCGGCGATCTCGATGCGTCGCACCAGCGGCGCCATGGCCAGCAGCACCGCGGCGGGCAGGCACGCCGCCCACAGCATCAGGATGCGCGCCAGCGTCTGCTCGCTCAGGACCGCCATGCCGAGCACGACGCCGGCCGGGGTCAGCAGCGCCGCGCCCAGCACCTGGTAGAGGGCTGCCTTCACAGCACGCCTGATATGTCCGCCCACGACGGCGATGCTAGCCGCAACGCCAGATCGCCCCTTCCCCCATCTGGGGGAGGTGCGCCCGCCGCCGCACTGCGAGCCTCACAAGCATGACGAGCGCACTCGCCACTCCGGCCATCATGACGAAACTGCACGGCAGAACGGCTGCCGGCGTGCCGCGCTGGGCGGTGCGGGCCGCCTACGCGGCCGCGCTGACCGCCTTGCCGTCCGGAATCTGGCGGATCGCGGCCATGAACTTCGGTGTGCCGCTGGTCGAACACGGCGCCCCGCCTCCCGGCAGTCACGCCCCCACGATGTTCGACGCTCAGTGGTGGTACATCATCGGGCTCAGCGTGGTCAGCGAGGCGGTGGCGTTCCTGACGGTGGGACTGGTCGCCGAGTGGGGCGAGGTGTGGCCGCGCTGGATCCCGGGGTTGGGCGGTCGCAGGGTCCCGGTCCTGGCGGCCGTCGTCCCCGCCGGCATCGGCGCGGTGGTGCTGCTGGTCTTCCCGTACGCGTTGATCATGTCGTCGCTCGGCATGAAGATCAACGGCGAACCTGACGGGTTGATCGTGAACGGCTGGCAGACCGTCGTCTTCTACCTCACCTACGCGCCGCTGGCCCTTTGGGGCCCGCTGCTGGCGGTCGTCACGGCGCACTACTACCGGCGCCGTACCGGTGGATCGATCTGAGGCGGGACGGCAGGCAAGAGCGTGCGGGGCGCGGCGTCGACGACGGCCTCGAGCGCATGGACGGCGCCGCGAAAGCGGACATGATCTCGACTTCTGTGAGGGCAGCATGATCTTCAGAGCGGAGAAGGCGGCGGCCGGAGCGGTCTCCTCCAGGGGAACCGGAGCGGTCTCCTCCAGCAAAACGGCGAAGTTCTCGATGGTCGCAGCGGGCGTCTGGTCATTGGCCTTTGGGTTGTCGGGTGCCTACTGGGCGGTTGAAGGCACTTCGTTCCCCCTGGGCCGCAGTGATCCTCGCGGCTCCGACATGGGCTCGTTCTTCGCCACCGCTGAGCCGGGCGCCGCCGGTGTGATCATCGCGGTGGCCGGGGTGCTCGGTGTGGCCGCCGCGGCGCTGCTGGCCCGCGCGCCACGGGCACAGGTGCCCAGGGCGGTCGGGGCGCTGCTTGCCGTCGCGTTGCTGGTGGGCGTCCCCGATATCCGAGTGATCCAGAACTTCGGCTACCTGTTCATGGGATACACGGAGCTGTGGGACCGGCCACTGCTGTTCATGCTGTTCAGCATCTTGGGCGGAGGGTTGTGGGCCCTGGTCGTCTGGAACACGCGCGGCGATGACGTGAGCCCCGGCAGGTGGGGGCGGTGGGTCACCTACGCGGCGGCCGCGCTGGCCCTGCCGTACGCGATCTCGCGCATCTCATGGGCGTTGGGCATCCCCCTCGGGGTGCCGGCTGACTATCTGGACGTGGACGCTCCGTCAGCGGGCGCCGCCTCGGAGTTCGTGCTCGGAGGGCTGTGCGTGGCGGGGGCGGTGCTGACGCTCGGGCTGGTCCAGGGCTGGGGCGAGGTCTTCCCCCGCTGGGTTCCCTTCCTGCGCGGCAGGCGAGTGCCGATCTGGCTCGCCGTCGTCCCGGCGACGGCGGCCTCCGTCCTGCTGATCCAGGCTGGGGTCAGGCTGTGGCTGTGGTGGGGCGCCGGGCAGATCACGCTGTCCGCGGACCACTGGGGGACGTTCCTTCCAGGGCTGTTCTGGCTGCCGTGGAGCCTGGCCCTCGCGGCCGCCACGTACGCCTACTACCTGCGGAGGCGGGCTGGTGGAAGTAGCCGGATGTGAAGGAGCACGAGGTCCGGACGCCGTCGCATGAACCGCCGTCGTCCAAGGGCCGGGAGGTCCAGCGGACGTTGACCGGCGTCGGCGAAGGGGACTGACAAGGTCATTCTCGCTGCCCGGCCGGACCGCCGAGAGGTTGCCGGAGCCGGCGCTGAGGTGGTCGCCGCGGCGGCCGATCCGCGCCGGCGCCTGCCACTTGGCCGGCCTCTGCCCGTCTTGACCTGCGGCCACCTCGCCATCGGTGGCCGGCCGGCCAAGTGAAGTGCATGATCATCGGATCCGCTGAACGCAGGGGTCAGGCGACCTGCGAGGACGGAGCCTTCCAGGTGTTGCACGCGCTCGGGCCTTGCGACCGGTAGCCCTGCTCGAACCAGTGAAGGCGGTTGGCGGGCTTGCCGTACCAGTTGAATCTGCCGTATTCCTTCGGCGTCTCGGCGGTGAGGAGGGGTTTCCAGTCCTTGGCCGAGCGCCCCAGGATCTTCATGGACACCCCGCTCAGGCAGTCCGCCTGCAGGTAGAAGCGGTGCATCTGCTCCTCGCCGCCGTCCTCCTCGTCTCCGGCCGGCAACGCCCACCAGGCCTCGCTGATGCCCGCCTGGGCCTGGACGACTCCGGCGTACGCGCGCGTGATCTCGACGAGAACGGCCTGGTCGGACTTGGCCTTGATCCAGTCGGAACCGAGCTGCACCTGGACGGAGCCGTAGCAACTGGCGGCGAAGGAGCCGGACACCTCCAGGCCAGTGAGGCACACACCCTTTTCAACCTTGGCGCTGACACTCACCTCGGCCGGGGTGAAGTCCTGGATGGTCCTGCGCCAGGCGGAGTTGAGGCAGTCGACGACCTTGTTGAGGTATTTCGTCGTGGAGGCTTTGGTGGTGCCCTTGGTCGCCTTGCAGGAGATCGCGGGGAGATGCCCATGCTTGTAGAGCGGGTTGTGGGTCAGCTCGGGAGCCCCGACGATGGGGTCGGCGGATGCGGTGACCGTACCGGCGAATAACAGGATGAAAGCCCCGGTAGTGGTCGCCAATGCGCGAATCATCATGAGGCATGATCATAGGGGCGACCCAATGCGCGGGACGTCTTGTTGTCCGACTTCCGCCCTGCTTCTGCCCTGCTCCCGGCGGGACATCACTCCCGTTACGAGTGGACCGGCGTCCCGGCGCGGTACGGTCCCGCTCCCGGCGGGGCTGGGCCGTCCGTCCTCCGCTGGACTCCGTCCCGGCGCGGCCGCCGGTCGGGAGGGTGGCCGCTCCGGTGCGAGGAGGCGGATCAGAGCTTGCGGAAGCTCCTGGACTCCTCGGCCGCCGCGAGCACGGCCTCCAGCGACGCGCCCGCGCCCGCGGTGACGACGGCCGCGATCGCGCCCTCCACGAACGGCACGTCGGCGATCACCACCCCCGGCCCCTCCGCCAGCCGGGCGGTCAGCACCGAACTGCCCAGATCGGGGATCAGGACCACCCCGTCACCCTGGTCCACCTTCTCCACCGCCGCCGCCACCAGGTCGGGGCTGGTGCCCAGGCGGCCGTCCTCGGTGCCCCCGGCCGCGGCCACCGGGACGCCCGCACCGCCGATCTGCGCGGCCAGGGCCGCGACCTCGGCGGCCAGCGGGCCGCTGTGCGAGATGAGGACGACGCCTACCATCCGGGAGATCCGTCCGGTCCGGCCGGGGGCGAGCCGTCCGCCGCGCGGGGAGTCGCCACCGTGCGCAGGGCGGTGAGGATCAGCGCGGTGGAGGCGGCGCCGGGGTCCTCGTGGCCCACGCTGCGGGGGCCCAGATAGCTGGCCCGGCCCTTACGGGCCTGCATCGGGACCGTGGCCTCCGCCCCGGCGAGAGCCGCCGACGCGGCCGCCTCGGCCGCCTCCCGCGGATCCTTCCCCTCCTGTACGGCCTGCGCCAGCGCACGGACCGCCGGGGCGAGCGCGTCCACCATGGTCTTGTCGCCCTCGGCGGCCGAGCCGAGCTTCTGGACCCCGGCCAGCGCGGCCTCCAGGGCGCCCACCAGCTCGGCGGCCGACACCTCGGAGACGTCGGCCAGCGCCTTGCCCGCCTCCCGGAACGCGGTGCCGTACAGCGGCCCGGAAGCCCCGCCCACCTTGCGGATCAGCGTGCTGCCCACCAGCGTCAGCAGCGCGCCGGGGGTGTCCGGCTCCTTGTCGGCCAGTGCCTGCGCGATCGCGGTGAACCCCCGGTCGAGGTTGGTCCCGTGGTCGGCGTCGCCGATCGCGGCGTCCAGCCGGGTCAGCCGGTCCTTCTCGGCCCCGACGGACCGGGTGATCTCCTCGATCCACGCGGCGAAGAAGGCGGTGTCCAAGGTGGCGGCGCCCATGTCAGCGGCCCCAGCGCAGGCCGGGGGTCTCCACGGGGGCGTCCCAGAGGCGGATGAGCTCGTCGTTCAGCAGGCAGACCGTGACCGAGAAGCCCTGCATGTCGAGGCTGGTGACGTAGTTGCCGACCAGGCTCCGCGCCGCCGTCGCGCCCTTGCCCGCCAGGTAGTCGGCCACCTCGGCGAAGACGACGTAGAGCTCGATCAGCGGGGTGCCGCCCATGCCGTTGACCATGACCAGGGTGTCGCCGGAGATCGGCATGTCCTCGTCGATGGCCTCCATCGCGGTGCGGGCCAGCTCGCGGGCGCCGCGCATGGCCGAGCGGGTCCGGCCCGGCTCGCCGTGGATGCCGATGCCCAGCTCGATCTCGGTGTCCTTCAGCTCGAAGGTCGGCTTGCCGGCGGCCGGGGTGGTGCAGGCGCTCAGTGCGACGCCGAAGGACCGGCTGCGCGCGTTGACCTCCCCGGCCACCCGCACGACCTCCGGCAGGGGAGCACCGGTCTCGGCCATGGCCCCGGCGATCTTCTCCACGAAGAGCGTGGCGCCGGTGCCCCGGCGGCCCGCCGTGTAGAGCGAGTCCTGCACGGCCACGTCGTCGTCGACCAGCACGCTGGCCACCTCCACGCCCTCCTCGGCGCTGAGCTCGGCGGCCATCTCGAAGTTCAGGACGTCACCGGTGTAGTTCTTCACGATGTGCAGCACTCCCGCGCCACCGTTCACCGCCTCGGTGGCCGCGATCATCTGGTCCGGCACCGGGGAGGTGAAGATCTCGCCGGGGCAGGCCGCGTCGAGCATGCCGTACCCGACGAAGCCGGCGTGCAGCGGCTCGTGGCCGGAACCCCCGCCTGAGACCAGGCCGACCTTGCCCGGACGCGGCCCCGAGGCGCGCACCACGATCTGGTTGTCCACGTCCACCCGCAGCCCAGGATGCGCCGCCGCGAGCCCGCGCAGCGCGTCCGTGACGACCGAGTCGACACTGTTGATGAGCTTCTTCACATTTCGAAGCCCTTCCCCTCCAGGGACGGAGGCAAGCGCGATCGGGAGAACCTCTTGCCCGGCGGGACCCGCCCGTCCCCGGTGACCACCGCCCGGCGGTGACGTCCCGGCAGGTCCCCGCCGCCCGTGCGATGGGCCCGCGCACTCTCAAGGGGCGGTCCGCAGGTGGCGGAGCACGGCCGTGGCCTCCTTGCGGACCGCCGGATGCGGGTCGTCCCGGGCGGAGGTCCCCAGCCAGGCGACGGTGTGAGGGTCCTCATGGGACAGGAGGGCGACGGCCCAGAGAGCGGCCTGCCGGACCTGCCACGCGCCGTCGGCGGCCACGTCCTCGCGCAGCCATGACAGCATGGCGGGATCCGGCCTCCCGGAGATCTTCGTGATCTGCTCGACGGCCGTCACTCGGATGGCCCATCGCGGGTCGCCCGCGGCGCGCTCACGGAACCAGGCCATCGCGCCGGCCGGGTCCGCCCGCCACCACAGGCCGATCCCCTGCAGGGCGGCGCGGGCCACGGCCGCGTTGGAATCGCGCACGCTACGCTCCCGTAGCCAGGAGAGTGTCCGCGCCGTTCCGCCTCCGGCCTTGGCGCTCTCCTCCACGGCCGCCTCCCGCACCCTCCAGTGGCCGTCGGCGACGGCCCGGTCGCGCAGGAGGTCCAGGACGGCGGCGTCGTGGCACCAGCCCCGGGCGAGCTCGTGGACGGCCGCCAGCCGCACCTGGGCGTGCTCGTCATGCACGGCCCGCTCACGCAGCAGGGGGACCGTGGCCGCGTCGTCGGCCCGCGCGGCCAGTTTCCGCATCATCGTCCGGCGCACCCGCCAGTGCCCGTCGGACCGGGATCGCCCGCGGACGAGGTGGGATGTGCCGGCCTCCTCCGGCCAGGTGTCCGCCAGCGCCTTCAACGCGGCCAGCCGCACCTGCCAGTGCGGATCCTCACACGCCCTCCGCACCGCGGCGTGCGCCCGCCCGTCGTCCGGCCAGCCCTCGGCCAGCGCGCGCACGGCCGCCCGGCGGGCCGTCCAATGGGGGCCGGCTTCCGCGCACTCCTGGAGTCTGGCCGGGGTGTCGGGCTCGTCGGGCCAGCCCCAGCCCAGAAGGGTGATCGCGGTGGCCCGCACCTCCTCCGCGGCGTCCGTGGCGATCCAGGCGAGCACCCGGGACCGCATGCCCTCGCGGTCGCGCCAGTGGCGCACGGCCACGTCCACAGCGGCGGCGCGGACGTCGGGATCCGAGTCGGTGGAGATCCTGCCGTCCAGCCAGGACAGCGTGGCGTCGTCGGCGGCGGCGGTCCGCGCCACCTCCCGGACGGCCGTTTCACGCACCTGCCTGTGCGGGTCGTGCTCGGCCAGGGCCCGCAGCCACGCCATGGCGTCCGGTCCGTCCGGCCGGATCCGTGCCGTGGCCTCGACAGCGGCCTGCCGCACCCTCCAGTGCCCGTCCTCCGAGGCCACCTCCCGCAGCCAGGGAAGCGTGGCCGGGTCGCCCGGCCAGATCCGCGCGACGATCTCCACGCCGGCCGCGCGGGCCTGCTCGTGATCATCGGCCAGCGCCCGGCCGCGCACCCAGGAGGAGACGCCGGGCCGGTCCGGCCGGCCCAGGGCGAGCTGTTCGACGGCCGCGCTGCGGACGTCCTCGTCCGTGTCCAGCAGGGCGCGCCGCCGGAGCCAGGCAAGCGTGGCCGGCTCATCCGGCCAGGTCTCTCCCACGACCTTGACCGCGGCCTTGCGCACTTTCCAGTGGTCGTCCATGGCGGCGACGCCGGTGACCCAGGGCAGGGCCTCGGGGTCATGGGCCCAGGTCGCGGCCACCGCTTCGACGGCCGCCGACCGGACGTCCTCGTCTCCTTCCAGGAGGAAGCGATCGCGGAGCCGGGCGGGGGTCCCGGGGTCGCCCCGATGCGTCGCGGCGACCCCCCGGACGGTGGTGCGGCGGACCTCCCAGTGGCCGTCGGCCGTCATGCGTTCGCGCAGCAGCGCCAGGTCCTCCGGTCCGAACCCCCGGGAGGCGAGTCTCTGGAGGGCGGTGCGGCGGACCTCCCAGTGGCCGTCGGCCACCGCGCGTTCGCGCAGCAGTGCCAGGTCCTCCGGCCGGCTGTGCCAGATGGTGAGTCTCTGGAGGGCGGCACGGCGGACC
>NZ_JBSFPS010000292.1:0-12326 GCF_053588315.1 Streptosporangium sp. NPDC003464
TGCGACACCTCCACACCCTTCGGCTCACCCGTCGACCCCGACGTGAAGATCACATACGCCGGCGCACCCGGATCCACCTCCACCGGCCCCGCCAGCCGGTCGTCGCCGCAGAGGGCGGCCACGTCGTCGACGGAGGCCACCGCCCGCGACAGCGCGGCGATCCGCTCCCGGCGGGCCCGCGGCTGGTCCACGCCCACCGGCACGTAGACGCCGCCGGCCGCCAGCACGCCGAGCACGGCGACGATCTGGTCGGCCCCCTTCGGCAGGGAGACGGTCACGGCGTCACCCGGCCCGACGCCCCGCGAGCGCAGCGAGGCCGCCACCCGCAGCGCCCGGCCGGCGAGCTCACCGTACGTCAGGCCGCCGCCGTCCCGGACCAGCGCGGCCCGCTCCGGCTCCGCCGCGGCCAGGGCGAAGAAACGCGAATGCAGCAGTCCCGGCGGCACCGGCCCCCGGGTGTCGTTGACCCGGCCACGGACCGCACGCTGCTCCTGGGGGAGGAGGTCGGGGACGGGCCCGTCCCAGCCGTCCCCGTCCAGCCAGCCGAGCAGGCGGGAGAAGGCTCCGGCCATCCCGTCCAGCACGCCCGCCGGGAACAGCTCCTCGACGGCGTCCCAGTTGAACTGCAGCCCGCCCGCCACCTCGACCACCTGGTGGTCCAGCCACACCTGGGGCGTCTGGGAGAGCATCCAGCCGAGGTCGCCCAGGCTCTTCTGGACGTCGGCGCCCACCAGGTCGCCCATGCCGACGGCGCTGGTGAACACCACGGGGGCGGTCACCTGGCCGGCGCGGCGGCCGCGGCTGAGGTCCCGGAGCACCTCCACCCCCGAGTACGCCGAGTGCGCGACGTCGGCCTGGAAGCGGCTCTGCAGCGTCCTGGCCCGGTCCGCGAAGGACATCTCCTCCGACAGGTCGATCTGGAGCAGGAGCAGGTTGGTGAAGTCGGCGACCATCCGCGGCACGTCGGGGTGGAGCGTCTGCCGGTCGAACAGCGGGAGGTTGAGCAGGAAGCGGGGCCGGCCGCTCCACGCGCCCACCACCTCGGCGAGCGCCGTCGCCAGGACCATCGGCAGCGTCAGGCCGTGCCCGCGGGCCCGCTCGGCCAGCCGCTGCCGCACCTCGGGCGGCATCCAGTGGTCGCGGCGGACCACGCGCACCCGCTCGACCCGCTCCGGCTCGACGGCCAGCGGGAGCCGGGGACCGGCCGGCAGGTCGGCGAGGCGCTCCTGCCAGTACTCCCGGTCCGTACGGCGGTCCTGCCGGCGCCGGGCCTCCTGCTCGGCGAGGTAGGTGGGGAATCCGTAGGTGAGCGGGGGCAGCGGGTCATCGGGCCGGGAGTAGAGAGCGGCCAGGTCCTCAAGGATGATCTGGATGCTGCGCACGTCGGCGACGAGCAGGTCGAAGCCGGCGTGCAGCCGGTGGGCGCCGCCGGGCAGCAGGGTGAGCCAGAGGTCGAACACCTCGCCGCGCTCCACCTCCAGGCGGCGGTGGGAGAGCCTCTCCCGGAGCGCGGCGAGCCGTCCGGCGACCGCCTCCGCGGGCTGCTCGCGCAGGTCGTGCACGGTCAGGCCGGGCCACGGGCCGCGGTCGAGGATCTGCTGGGTGCCGTCGTCGAGGAAGCGCGTGCGCAGCAGCGCGTGCCGCCGCAGCAGCGCACGGACGGCCTCCTCCAGCGCCGGCGCGTCCACGCCGGCGCCGTCGAACTCGGCGTAGAAGTGGCAGCCGACGCCGCCGAGCACCTGGCGGTCCTGGCGGCCGATCCAGTAGGCGTGCTGCACAGGGGTGAGTCCGAACGGGGCGCTCTCGTCCACCTCCGGCACCGCCTCCGGCGCCGGCCGCTGCCCGCCCGTGCGGGCCGACAGCAGCGCCCACCAGGCCGCGAGCGTGGGCCGGTCGAAAAGGTCGGCGAACTTGACCTCCGCGCCCCCGCGCTGCCACTCGCCGGCCAGCTGCATCGTGCGGATGGAGTCGAGGCCGTGGCGGACCAGGTCGTCGTCGTCGCCCAGCTCCGCGGGGTCCATGCCGAGCACGGCGGCGACGGTCAGGCGGACGGCGTCGGGCGTCAGCGGCCCGGCGCCGGCCGGGGCGGGCGTCCGGCCGGGGGTGCCCGCCGCCCACTCCCCCGCGGCGGGCCGGGGCGCGGGGGAGAGCGAGTCGGCCCGCAGCACCTCGATCTCGCCGTGGCGGTAGCGGTTGAGCAGGGCGGCGCGTCCTGGCCCGTCCCCGGTGTCCGGGCCGAGCTGCCCGGGGGCGACGAGCGCGACGGTCTCGGCCACCACCTCGTGCTCCTCGGCCACGACGGCGCGCATCCGGCCGGCGAGCTCGGCCAGCCGAGCAGGCGGGAGATCCCGCTCCGTCTCGGCCGTCAGCAGCAGGCCGCCGCCGGAGATCGGCTGCAGCACACGGCACGGGCGCCCGGTGGCCTCCGCCAGCGTGCGTTCCAGATCCTCCGGGCGATGAATGCGATCCTGAACGGTCAGATCGTGTCGCCGCGTCGCCATGTCCCACATAGCGAATCACCCTGGCACGGGCCTCGGAGAACAGGCAATCAACGGAAAGACCTGAGCCGGGGAAAGCGGGCGGGCAGGGTAGCCGATATGTGATTAAGTATGGCTTGCCTAAGTCACGGAAGGCGCCGCCGTGTCCTGCGACAATGTGAAAGATATATCCGTTCGGCCCCATCCACGGGCCTGTCGGAAATAATTCACCACCTATTTCGAGGTGCCCGATCGGGCACTTGACCCCCTCCGCGGACCGTCCTAGCTTCGGCATGGCCGGCTCTGGAGAGGAGGCGACAGATGTCCAACACGCTCGGGGTTCTCGCGAACCAGGTGGTCTCCGGCCCGGAGGAGGCCCGCGCGCTCGGAGACGATTACGTCACCGCGGTCGGCAAGATTCTCAACAGCCATGTCCGCAACGAGGCGGCGGGGGCCGCGATATTCGACGAGCCGTCGATCGCGCTCGCGCCGACGCCCCGGGAGAAGTGGCTGGCCTGCAGAATGGCGATGGAGGAATACGGGCACCATCTGAAATTCAACAAACTCGCCGCCGAGCTCGGCGTGGAGGACCCGCACGCGCGCTCCCCCCTTTCCGTATTCGAGTACGAGGTGACCACCTGGACCGAATACGTCATGACCAAGGCGATCGTCGACCTCGCCGAGGTCGTCCTGATGGAGGACCTCGCCCACTGCTCCTACCTCCCCCTCCGCAAGCTCTGCCGGTCGCTGATGCCGGAGGAGCGCTTCCACGTCGGGTTCGGCACCACGACCGCGCGGCAGCTGGCGGCCGATCCCGCCGGACGCGACGAGGTACGGCGGGCGGCGCACGAGCTGATCACGATGACGCTCCCCTTCTTCGGCCGCAGCGACTCCAGGAACAACGAGACCTTCCGCCGCTGGGGCATCAAGCGGATGACGAACGACGAGTGCCGCGCGGAGTTCGTCCGCCGGACGCGGGCGCTCCTCGAAGAGGAGCTGGAGCTCGATCACCCGGAAGTGGACGTGCGATGGCACGGCACTTCGAGTTGAGCGCGCCGCCCCCCGGCCTGGCCACGGAGCTGGGGCCGGGCGGCGACCGCGTCGAGCGGCTCCTGCGCGGCGTCTGCGACGCCACCCGGCCGAGCACGGCGCCCGGTTTCACCACCCCCGCGCCGGCGCGGCCCGCCACCCGCTTCACCGTCGTGCGCGACCGGGCCACCGCCACGGCGGCCATGGACCTGGTCGACCCCGGCTGGCTCGCCGATCTTGACCGCCGGCGCGCGGCGGCCCGGTCGCGGCTGCTCGACGCGGGCCGCGAGGAGCAGCTCGAACTGGCCGAGCACGTGGCCATGCTGGTGGCGACCCCCCGGCTCGACCCGGCCGACCAGACGGACCCCGGGGCCCGCGCGGTCTCCGGCGCCCTGCTGTGGCTCATCGGAACGGTCGTGGCCGGCGCCCTCGCCGACGGGGACGGCGAGGAGGACGAGGACGGCACGCTCGCCGAGCTCACCGACCTGCTGACGGACGGGTGGTGGCCGATCGGCCGCGTGAACGGCCGCTTCCTGATCACCCCCTACACCGCCGACCGAGGTGAGCCACGTGACTGAGCTCCCGTCCGTCCGCCCGGCCGTCCGCCGGGACGGCCTCGCGACCGGCATCCGGGTCGGCGGTGACGGGGCCGCCCCGGCGGACGGGGCGCCGGCCGGCCGGACGAACGTCGCGGCCGAGCTCGCCGGGCTCGCGCGGCGCAACGGCTGGGGCCCGGCGCCCGCCTTCCACACCGGTGACCGCGTCTGGAGCCACGGAGAGGTCCACGACCTGGCCGCCCGGACCACCTCGGCCCTGGTCGGGCTGGGTGTGCGGCCGGGTGACCGGGTGATGGTGGCGCACGGCGACGGCATCGCGTGGGTGGCGGCCTTCCTCGGCGCGGCGCGGCTCGGTGCGACGGTCGTGCCGGTCAACCCGGAGCTGACCGCCGCCGACCACGCCTTCATGGCCGAGGACTGCCAGGCCGCCCTCGTCGTCGCCGGGGAGGAGGTGGCCGGCCACTTCGACGGCCTGCCCTGCCTCACCGGCGACCGCCTGCTCGCGCTCGCCGACGGGGCGGCCCCCGGCCCGGTCACGCGGGTCACCGGCGCCACCGCCCTGTACGCCCAGTACACCTCCGGCACGACCGGGGCGCCCAAGGCCGCGCTGCACCGCCACGCCGACCTCGCCCGCTACCACCGCGCGGCCGGGCAGGGGGTGGTGGACATCCGGCGCGGCGACGTGACGCTGTCGGTGTCGAAGCTGTTCTTCGCCTACGGCCTGGGCAACGCGCTGGTGTTCCCGCTGTTCTCCGGCTCGTCGGCGGTCCTGCTCGCCGATCGGCCCGGCCCCGGGCAGATCGAGGAGGCCGTCGAGCGGCACGGCGTCACCGTGCTGTACGCGGTGCCCTCCGCCTACGCCAACCTCGCCGCAGAATGCGCCGGCGCGTCCTTCGCCTCCGTGCGGATCGCGGTGTCGGCGGGCGAGGCGCTCAACGAGACGCTCGCGGCACGGGCACGGGACCTGCTCGCGGCTCCCGTCCTCGACCAGCTCGGCTCGACCGAGGCGGGGCACGCGTTCTGCTCCAACACCTTCCGCTCCGACGAGGCGGGCACGATCGGCCGCCCCCTGGCCGGCTACGAGCTGCAGGTCCGCGACGACGACGGCGGGCCCGTCGCGGACGGCGTGGGAGAGCTCTGGGTCCGCGGCGCCTCCGTCATGAGCGGATACCTCAACCGGCCCGAGCAGACCGCCCGGACGCTGGTGGACGGCTGGCTGCGGACCGGGGACCGCGCCGAGCGCCGCCCCGACGGCGCCTACGTGCACCGCGGCCGGCGCGACGACCTCGAAATGGTCGGCGGCATCACCATGTCGCCCGTGGAGGTGGAGGCGGTCCTGGCCGGGCACCCGGCCGTCGCCGAGGTGGTGGTCGCCGTCGTCGCCGACGAGCGCGGCGCGAGCAAGCTGCGGGCCTTCGTGGTCCCGGCCGTGGCCGACCCCGATCCGGCGCGGCTGCAGGAGGAGCTGATCGCGCTGGCCCGCAGCCGGCTGGCCCCGTTCAAGGTCCCGCGCAGCGTGCGGCTGTGCCGGGCGCTGCCGCGGACGCACACCGGCAAGCTCCGCCGCTTCGCCGTCCGCAACGGGGATTGGTGACCACATGACGGCGGGCAGCCCGCCGCCTCCCGCAGACCGACCCGGGGAACCGCCGTGCGCACTCTGATCATCGACAACTACGACTCCTACACCTACAACCTCTTCCAGCTCATCGCGGAGACCTACGGGGTCGAACCCGTCGTCCTGGCCAACGACGACGACGGCTGGCACCGGATGGACCTGGAGCGGTTCGACGCGCTGATCATCTCCCCCGGTCCCGGGCGGCCGCAGGTGGAGCGCGACATCGGGGCCTGCCTCGACGTGATCCGCGAGTCGGGGCTGCCGGTGCTGGGGGTGTGCCTGGGCCACCAGGCGCTCGGCTGGCTGTCGGGCGCCGACGTGGTGCCGGCCCCGGCCCCGATCCACGGCTACGTCGAGGAGATCCGGCACTGCGGCCGCGATCTGTTCCGCGACCTGCCGCAGGGCTTCCACGCCGTGCGCTACCACTCCCTGTGCGTGGCCACCCCCGCCCCGGACGACCTGGAGATCACCGCGTGGACCGGGGACTCCGTCGTCATGGGGCTGCGGCACCGGACGATGCCGTGGTGGGGGGTGCAGTTCCACCCCGAGTCGATCTCGACGGAGTACGGCCCGGCGCTGCTGCGCAACTTCCGCGAGCTCGCCCTGCCGGCGCGGCGCCGGGAGCACGGCGGGACCCGCCGCGCGCACGGCCCCCGGTGGTCGCTGGAGGTGGAGCGCGTCCCCGGCGCCGCCGACGCCGAGCAGACCTTCACCGAGCTCTTCGGCGCGCAGCCGTACGCGTTCTGGCTGGACAGCAGCCGCACCGGCCAGGGGCTGGCGCGTTTCTCCTTCCTCGGCGACGCGGGCGGCCCCCACGGGGAGGTGCTGTCCTGCAGTCCGGGAGCGGGCAGCGTCCAGGTCCACGACGCCTCGGGGATCGGCACGGCGATCCACAGCTCGATCTTCGACGTGCTGGACGAGCGCGTGCGGGCGCGCGCCGTACCCGCCGATCCCGCGCTGCCGTTCGACCTGAACGGCGGCTACGTGGGGCACTTCGGCTACGAGCTGAAGCGCGACTGCGGCGCGGCCTCGCCGCACGTCTCCCCGCTCCCCGACGCGGTCTGGATGTCGGCCACCCGGTTCGTCGCGATCGACCACGAGGCGGGGCAGACGTGGGCGGTGGCGCTCACCGACGGCGGGCCCCGCAGCGGGGCCCTGGCCAGGCGCTGGGTGGCCGGGGCGGCCGAGGCGTGCCGGCGGGCGGCCGGGAGTCCCGCGGCGGAGGAGGGGCCGCCGGCCGGGGAGGAGTTCGATCCGGAGCCGTGGCTCGTGCGGTCCCGCGCGGACTACCTCGCCGACGTCGAGGAGTGCCTGCGGCTGCTGCGTGCCGGGGAGAGCTACGAGATCTGCCTGACCAACGCGGCGGAGATCCCGTTCGACGGGTCGGCGCGCGCGCTCTACCTGCGCCAGCGCCGCCTCAACCCCGCCCCGTACGCGGCCTACCTGCGCCTGGGCGACCACGAGGTGCTGTGCTCGTCACCGGAGCGCTTCCTCAAGGTCGGCAGGGACGGGGTCGCGGAGTCCAAGCCGATCAAGGGCACCGCCCCGCGCCACCCCGAGCCGCGCAGCGACCAGGCGCTCAGGGACGGGCTCGCGTCGTCGGACAAGACCCGCGCGGAGAACCTGATGATCGTCGACCTGCTCCGCAACGATCTCGGCAGGATCTGCGACATCGGCACGGTGGACGTGCCGCGCTTCATGGCCGTGGAGTCCTACACCACGGTCCACCAGCTTGTCTCCACCGTGCGCGGCCGGCTGCACGAGGGCATGAGCGCGGTGCCGGCCGCGCGCGCCTGTTTCCCCGGCGGGTCGATGACCGGCGCGCCGAAGCTGCGCACGATGGAGATCATCGACAGGCTCGAAGGCCGGGCGCGGGGCCTCTACTCCGGCACGATCGGCTTCTTCGGGCTCAACGGCACCGCGGACCTCAACATCGTCATACGGACCGCGGTCGCCCACTCCGGCAGGCTCACGGTCGGCGCGGGCGGGGCGATCGTGCTCGACTCCGACCCCGTCGAGGAGTACGAGGAGATGCTGCTGAAGGCCAGGGCGCCGCTGCGGGGCCTGAGCGGCCTGCCCGGCGCGCCGGTCAGTCGCGCGGTCCCCGCTCCAGGTCGGGGAGCAGCCCGCGGTTGAGCGCGACGGCGGTCGCGAGCGTCCGGTTGGAGCAGTTGAGCTTGGCCAGGATGTTGGCGACGTGACGTTTGGCGCCGTGCTCGGAGATGCCGAGGCGGCGGGCGATCTGCTTGTTGCTGAGCCCCTCCGCCATCAGGGAGAGGGTCTCCCGCTCGCGTGAGGTCAGCGGCGAGGCGGCGCGGTCGGCCCCGGGGTGCCGCTCGGCCTCCCTCTCCCGGGCGGCCTCGGCGCGCCTGACCCGGGCCAGCAGCTTGCGCGCCAGCGGGCCGGGCATCGGCATGAGGCCGCTGTCGAGGTCGGCCAGGGCGCTGCCCAGGGAGTCGCGCGTCAGGTCGTTCTCGAGCAGGAAGCCGTCGGCCGGCAGTGCCGCCGCCTCGACCAGGGCCCCGTCGCTGGCCGCGCGGAGCAGCAGCAGGATCCGCACGTCGTGCTCGACCGCGGTCCGCGCCAGCTTCTCGGCCACGTGCTGCTCGCCCGGGGTGGGCAGCACCAGGATGTCGGGGCGCCGGGAGCGGAGCAGCTCGACGCCGTGGTCGAAGTCGTCGGTCGCGCAGGTCTCGTCGACCATGGAGAGATCGTCGAGCATCGTGCAGAGCCCGCAGCGGATCACCTCGTTCCCCATGGCCACCAGCACGACCCTGCCGGGGAGATCAGCCTGATCCGAGAGGTGGCGCAGTGAAGTCATCCTCGTCCCGTCGTCGCAGTCGGCCCCCCGACCCGAGGGCGCCTACCCACGGAGGAACCGAGTATTCCCCGGTGTCACCGGCATCGTGGAGCGTGTCACCGGCGCTCGGCGACCGCGCCCGCCTGGCCGGCCCAGCTGATCCGCCCCTCGTCGATCGCGCAGGCGGTGTCGCAGTGCCGGGCGACCAGGTCGAGATCGTGGCTGACCAGGACGACCGTCAGGCCGCGCTCCTCGCGCAGGCGCATCAGCAGCTCCATGAGGGCGTGCGCGGTCCGGGCGTCCAGCGCCGAGGTCACCTCGTCGCAGACGAGCACGGCGGGGTCGGCCGCGAGCGCGCGGGCGAGGGCGATCCGCTGGCGCTGCCCGCCGGACAGCTCGTGCGGCAGGCGGCCGGCGGTCTCGGCGGGCAGGGCCACGTCGGCGAGGAGCCGCTCGACCCGGGCCGGGACGTCGGCGGGATCGGCGCGCCGGTGCAGGCGCATCGGGCGGGCGAGGACCGCGCCGACCGTGCGGACGGGGTTGAGCGCCCCGAGCGGGTCCTGCGGCACGAGCTGGACCAGCCTGCGCTGCTCCCCGGTACGGCGGGCGAGCCGGAGCGGGAGCGGCCGGCCGGCCAGCTCGGCGACGCCTTCGGCGTGCGGGTGCAGGCCGGTGATGGCCCTGGCGAGGGTGGTCTTCCCCGCGCCGGACGGCCCGATGACCGCGTGCGCGGCCCCCTGGCCCAGCTCCAGCTCGACGTCGTGCAGGATGGTCCGGCCGCGCCTGCCCGCGCGGGCGCGCAGCCGCCGCATGGCCAGCGCCGGCGAGCTCCGCGCCGTCCCCGGAGCCGTCCGCCCCGAGCCGGCGCCCGCCCTCGGGACCGGGGCCGTCCGCCCCGAGCCGGCGCCAACTCCCGGGACCGGGGCCGGGCGCGGAACCTGGGCCTCGCCCGCTACCGGCCCCCTCGACGCGTCCAGTGCCGGCCTCCGCGGCGCGTCCGGGGTCGGGAGCCGGGCCGGGCGCGAGATCGCGCCCGCGTCCGCGTCCGGGGCCGGGGTCCGGGGGGCCAGCTCGATCACCCGGTCGGCGACCCGGCCGACCAGGTCCCTGTCGTGGGAGGCCAGGATCACGGCCATGCCGTGGCGGTCGGCGAGCTCCCGGACGAGCAGGCCGATCTCCCCTCCCAGTGACGGGTCCAGGCCCGCGGTCGGCTCGTCGAGGAGCAGCAGGTCCGGACGGCGGGCGAGGGCTCGGGCCAGGGCCAGGCGGCGCTGCTGGCCGCCGGAGAGCTGGTGGGGGCGGCGGGCCAGCAGCTCGTCCCCGGCGGGCAGGCGCACCTCCGCCAGCAGCCGGCGGAGCTCGTCGAGGCCGGGCCGGACCGCGAGCTCGGCCAGCAGGTGGCGGACGCGCATGCGGGGGTTGAGCCGCGCGGCCGGGTCCTGGTCCACCAGGGCGATGTGGTGGCGGCGGAGCAGGCGCAGCCGTACCGGATCAAGGCTCAGGACCTCCTGGCCCAGCACGCGCACCCGCCCTGAGCGGTGGGTCAGGCCCTCCGGCAGCGCCCCCAGCATGCCGCGGAGCGCGGTGGACTTGCCGATCCCCGAGGGCCCGGTCAGGGCCACGACGGCGCCCCGCTCCCCGGTCACCGGGGGCACGTCCACCACGACGCCGCCCGCCGGGTCCGTCAGGACGAGGCCGTCCATCTCCACCACCGCCGTCCTGGAGCTCACAGCCTGATCACCGCCCGCCGTCCGGGCCGTGGTGCGAGCACCTCGGCGGCCGCCTGCACGCTCAGCGCCAGCACTCCGATGGCCAGGCTGGGGACGACGACCGCCCAGGGGTTGAGCAGGATGCCGGGCGCGTTCTCGCGGACCATCAGGGCCCAGTCCGCGGCCGGCGGCTCCGGTCCGACCTCCAGGAAGGCCGCGGTGGTGACCACGTACACGGCCGCCACGAAGCGCAGGCCGAGCAGGACCAGCAGCGTGGCGCGGAGGTTGGGCAGCACCTCGCGCCAGATGAGCTGGGGCAGCCGCTCTCCCCCGGCGGCGGCGGCCTCGACGTACCCCGACCCGGCTATGGGCGCCGCCGCCCCCGCCACCATGCGGACCGCGTACGGCAGGGAGACCACGACGGCCGCGGTGACCAGCGCCACCCGGCCGCCGCCCCGCCAGGAGAGCACCACCAGCAGCACGGCCAGCACCGCGGGCAGCAGGATCATGAGGTCGGCGAGCCGCTCGACCAGCCGGCCGAGGGCGGGGCGCAGCGCGGCCGCCGTCCCCAGCGCCGCGGCGGCGACGGTGACCGCGCACGCCACGGCGAGCGAGGTGAGCAGCAGGTCGCGGCCGCCGGCCAGCAGGCGGCTGAGGACGTCCCGGCCGAGCTCGTCGGCGCCCAGCGGGACGCCGGGGCCGGGCAGCGCGTAGGGGGCGGCGACCGGGGCGTCGATCGCGTGCGGCGCGAGCAGCGGCCCCACCAGCGCGATCGCCGCGATCAGGCCGGCCGGCACGAGGCGGAGCACGGTCCTCATGAGCGCCTCACCGAGGCCCAGCCCCGCACCAGGTCCGCGGCCAGCAGCACGGCGAGGACGGCCACGCTGGTCGCCACCACCACGCCCGCCACCAGGGGGGTGTCCCGGTCGCGGACCGCTCCGGCGAGGACGCTGCCGACGCCCGGGTAGTTGAAGATCGTCTCGACGACGACGGCGCCGCCGAGCAGCATGCCCACCGACGTCGCCGCGCCGGCGGCGATCGCGGGCAGCGCGCCGGGCAGCACGTGCCGCAGCAGCACCCGGCGGGGCGGGAGCCCGTCCAGGACGGCCGCCTCGACGTGGGGCGCGGTGCACTCGTCGGCCAGCGCGGCGCGGACGATGCGGGTGTTCCACCCGATCTGCGGCACGGCGAGCGAGAGCACCGGCAGCACGAGCATGGCCGCCGACGCGGGCCCGCCGCCGCCCGCGGCGGTGACGGTGACCGCGGGCAGCAGGTCCGCCCAGAGCGCGAGGACCAGGACCAGGACGCTCGCGACCACGAACTCCGGCAGCGCCGCCACGATCGTCGACGTCCCCGAGATCGCGCGGTCCAGCGCCGAGGAGGGGCGGAGCGCCGCGGCTCCGGCCAGCGCGAGCGCGGCCGCCACGGTGACGGCGAAGGCGAGGCCGCCGAGCAGCAGCGTGTTGGGGAAGTGGCGGCCCAGGACCTCGGCCACCGGCTCGCCCCGGGACGTCACGCCCAGGTCACCGGCCGGCAGACCGGCCATCCAGCGCAGGAAGCGGATCCAGAGGGGCTGGTCCAGCCCGAGCTCCGCGCTGCGGGCGGCGACGGCCTCGGCCGAGGCGCCCCGGCCGAGGCTGGCGCGCGCGGCGTCGCCGGGCAGGAACTCCATCGCCGCGAAGACCGCGACGAGCAGGGCGGCCAGCAGCGCGACCCGCTGGGCCAGCACGCCCAGTCCCCGCAGGAGGAGGGGCGCCGGCCCGGACGGGGCGGGCCGGGCCGCCCGCCGCGTGGGCGGGCCGGGCACGGCGTGGGCGGCGGTCAGGCGCTCAACCATGCCCGCTCCAGTTGGACCCTGCCGTAACCGGGCAGCCTGGGCAGGCCGCCGACCCCCGCGGCGGCCAGGTCGACGCCGTCGGCCATGCCCCACAGCAGGTAGCCGGAGCGCTCGTGCTCCAGCCGCTGGAGCTCGCGCAGCGCGTCCGCGCGCCGGGCGCCGTCCGGGGTGCCGACGGCCTTGCGGTAGGCAGCGTCGAAGGCCGGGTCCTTCCAGCCGGCCTCGTTCTGGGCGGCGTCGGAGCTGAGGGTCTTGCCGGCGAAGAAGACCACCGAGTCGTTGGTGCCCCAGTAGGTGGTGTA
>NZ_JBSFPS010000293.1:0-12259 GCF_053588315.1 Streptosporangium sp. NPDC003464
GCGGTGCGCATCACGATCGGCATGGCCATGTCGTCGGGGCGGCGGATCACCTGGACACCGTCCCTGCCCTCGGCGGTGCGGGCGGCGACCGCGCCCACGTTGGAGGCCAGGTCGATCTGGCCGGTCAGCATGGCGTTGGCCATGGCCTGCGGCGACTCGAACATCCGCACCTCGATGGCGTCCAGCGGCGGCCGACCGCCGTGCCAGGAGTCGTTGCGGACCAGGCGGGCGCTGCCGTTCCGGAAGGACTCCAGGCGGAACGGGCCGGTGCCCGGCGCCCCCGCCACGTCCTTGGTGTCCTCCTTCAGCGTGAAGGTGGTCAGCCGGGCCAGCAGCGGCACCTCGCTGTTGGGGTAGGCGCTGGTGAGCGTCACGGCGTTGCGGCCGTCGGCCCTGATCCCGCCGGCCTCGATGCCGGGCAGCCGGGTCGCGCCGGCCGGTGTGGCGCGCAGCCTCCGCAGCGACCAGGCCACGTCGGCACCGGTGACCGGCGTCCCGTCGTGGAAGGTCGCGCCCTCGGCGATCGTGAAGCGCCACCGCTTCAGGTCGTCGGACTCCCAGCGGGCGGCCAGCCGGGGGGCCACGTTGGGCCGGTCCCCGGGGACGGTCAGCGCGTCGTGGACCAGCGCGAGGATGAGGTAGTCGCTGTCGTTGACCTGGACGCCGTGCGGGTCGCGGGTGACCGCGGACGCCTTGCCGACGGCTCCCACCCGCAGGGTGCCGCCGGATCTGGGCGGACCGGCCGGGGGCGTGGCTCCGGCGGCGGCCCGCCGGGGTCCGGAGCCGCAGGCCGACAGCAGCAAGGCCGCCCCCAGTCCTCCTCCGGTCGCCAGGATCCGTCTCCTCGTCAGCTCCACCTCCGGCTCCTCCCTTACGGCGTCATTAAGGTTTGCCTACCCTAATTTTTTCGCCAACTCAAGGCCGGAAATGTCCGCTTCGATGCATATTTGCAGATCACGAGCTTATGACGGAGAGATTATATTTTTATAACTTAGGCAAGGCTTGCCTTATCAATTCTTGGTGGACTAGCGTCCCATTCCATCGATCGACACCCATGAACTCCGGGACCGGAACGTCATCTCTCGACGGACCAAGGCGGTAATCCAGGTGTGCTCCAACCCGACCCCTGTCCGAGAAATCGGACCTGACACGCTCATCAACCGGGCAACTGCCCTTGTATCGATGTATGAAACGGCGTCGAACCCTGAACTGATCCAGCACCTCCCAGAGGCGGCCGCCGACCTCGGGGACCTCTGCCCCCCGCCCGCCCCGGCCACCGGCCTGTACGTCCTGCGCGGCCTGCCCGTCGACGACGCCGGCCTCGGCGCGACCCCGCCGCACTGGTCGGACGCCTCCCCCGAACGCACGGCCGTCTGGGACGTCGCCATGCTGCTGCTGGCCGCCACCGCCGGCCGGCCGTTCGGCTGGGAGGGACAGCAGGACGGGCGGCTGGTGCACGACATCGTGCCGAGCCGCGGCCACGAGCACGGGCAGACCGGCGCGAGCAGCACGGTCACGCTCGCCGCGCACAACGAGGACGCCTTCCACCACAGGCGCGCCCACCTGATGCTGCTGGGCTGCCTGCGCAACCCCGACCGGGTGGCGACCAGCGCCGCGGCCGTGCGCCACACCGATCTCGACGGGGCCGACATCGAGACGCTGTCGGCCCCCGTCCTGCCCATCCTCCCCGACGACGCCTACGACGAGGCCCGGGGCTCCGCCCTCGAACCCCCCAGGGTCCCGACCCTGTGGCAGGGCGAGGACGGACTGTGCCTGCGCTTCGACCCCGCCTACACGCCACTGGAGCAGGCGGGCCCCGGCTACCGGGCCGCCTACGGGCGGCTCGGCCGCGAGCTGGAGCGGGTCAGGACCGGCGTGCGGCTCGACCCCGGCGACGTGCTCGTCATCGACAACGACGCGGTCGTGCACGGCCGCGAGCCGTTCCGCGCCCGCTACGACGGCACCGACCGCTGGCTCAAGCGGGTCAACGTCCGCCTGCCCGACCGCGCCCGCCCGCCGGCCGAGGCCACCGAGCACGGGTACGGCCAGCGGCCGATCGATCCCTGCCAGGAGCGGTGATGCGGGTTCTGAGCAGGAGCGACCTGGCCAAGGTGGAGCTCGGGCCGGCCGAGGTGATCGCGGTGGTGGAGGAGGCCTACCGCGCCCTGGCCGCCGGACTGTCGGCCAATCCGAGCAAGCTGACGCTGCAGCCGCCCGACGGGCACTCGGTGTCCTACGCCATGCTCGGCCGGGACGGCACCCGCGGGGTGGTCGCCTTCAAGACCTCATACCGGTTCCACCCCCGGCGGGAGTGCTACTACACCTCGCTGACGCTCTACGACGACGTCTCCGGGCGGCCCGTCGCCCTGATGGACTGCGGCGGGATCGGCGCGATGCGCACCCCGGCGGCGTCGGCGCTGCTCGCCCGTGAGTGCGCCGCCCCCGGCAGCCGCAGCGCCCTGGTGATCGGCACCGGGGTGCAGGGGCGGCAGGCCCTGCCGTACCTGACGGCCGCGATGCCCGAGCTGGAACGGCTCATGGTCTTCGGCACCCACCCCGACGGGCTGCGCGCCGTACGGGACTCGGTGCCCGGGCGCGAGGTGGAGGCCGTGCCGGACCTGCGGGCCGCGGCGGCGGAGGCCGACGTGGTGCTCGCCGTCGCCGGCCCCGCCACCACCGCGGCGGTGGAGGCGGACTGGCTCCGGCCGGACGCGCTGTGCGTCCTGGTCGGGTACGGCCTGGCCCCCTCGACCCTGCACCGGGCCGGCCGCGTGCTGGCCACCAGCGCCGCGCAGATGGCGGTGACCGGCACCGACCTGGCCGACGAGCACGGCGTGCTGCGCCCGGTGGACGCCGAGCTGCCCGACGTGCTCGCCGGCCGGGCCGAGGCGCGGACCGGCGGCGGGCAGCGGATCTTCGCCTACAACAGCGGCCTGGTGATCACCGACATCGCGCTCGGCCACCACTTCGCGCGGGTGGCCGGGGAGCGCGGGCTCGGGCAGGTGATCGACCTGTGGGACTGAGCGCGCCCCTGCCCGCCAGGCTGTCGGAGCCGGCGCGCACCCTGCTCGGCAAGGGATCCGGGCTGCTGCGGGAGCTCGCCTACGGCCTGCGCGGCCCCTACCACGTGCTCCTGCCCGACCGGTTCGCGGCCAACCTGACCGCCTTCCTGGAGGTGCTGGAGGAGACCGGCGTCACCGGCGAGGTCCACTACGCCAAGAAGGCCAACAAGGCGGCGTGCTGGATCGAGACCTGCGCGGAGCTCGGCGCGGGAGTGGACGTGGCCAGCGTGCCGGAGCTGCGGGACGCGCTGGGCCACGGCGTGCGCGGCACGCGGATCGTGGTGACGGGCCCGGCCAAGTCGGACGACCTGCTCCGCCTGGCCGTACGGCACGACTGTCTGATCACCGTGGACGCCCTCGACGAACTGGACCGGGTCGCCGCACTGGACGGCGCGCGGATCATGCTGCGCGTCACGCCGCCGAGCCAGCCGCACAGCCGGTTCGGCATGACGCCGCAGGAGCTGGAGCGGGCGCTGGAGCGGTGCGGGCCGCCGCGCCTGGAGGGGTTCAGCTGCCACCTGTCCGGCTACGAGGTGGGGCCCCGCGCCGAGATGGCCGCCCTGCTGCTGCGCTGGTGCGAGCGGGCGCGGGCCCGGGGCATCCCCGCCACCCGCATCAGCGTCGGCGGCGGGTTCGCGGTGGACTACCTGGCGGCCGAGGACTGGCGGCGCTTCACCGACGATCCCGCGCACTTCCACGCCGGCAGGCGGTTCGACGGGTTCTACCCCTACCACTCACCGGTGGCCGGGGCGGCGGCGCTGCGCGCGGTGCTGGCGGCCAGGCCCGGCGGCGGGAGCGCGGACGTGGCGGCCCTGCTGCGCGGCTCCGGGGTCACGCTGATCCTCGAGCCGGGCCGTGCCCTTCTCGACCAGGCGGGCTTGACGGTCTTCCGGATCCAGGGCGTCAAGGACGCGCGGCACGGCAGGGAGTACGGGATCGTCACCGTGGACGGCACCAGTCTGAGCCTGTCCGAGCAGTGGTTCAACAGCGAGTTCCTGCCCGAGCCGATCCCCGTCCCGGCGCGGGAGGGGCCGGCGTCGGAGTCCTGCGTGGGCGGGGCGAGCTGCCTGGAGTCCGACATGCTCACCTGGCGCAGGATCACCCTGCCCGGTCGGCCGAGGCGCGGGGACCTGCTCGTCTACCCCAACACCGCCGGATACCAGATGGACTCCAACGAGTCGCCGTTCCACGGGCTGCCGCTGCCGCCCAAGGTCGTGGTGAACGCCGACGGGAGCTGGCGGCTGGACCGGCCGCCGACCTGACCGGACCTGCCCGACCAGCCCGACCAGAGGAGTGATCACACTGCGGATCGTACGGAAAGTCACCGACCTGATCGGCCGGACGCCCCTGCTGTCGCTGTGCCAGGGCTACTCCGGCAGCCGGCTGCTGCTGAAGCTGGAGCAGTTCAACCCGCTCGGCACCGCCAAGACCCGGATGGCGCTGGAGATGGTGCGCGAGGCCGAACGCCGGGGCGCGCTCCGTCCCGGCGGCCACATCATCGAGTCCACCTCGGGCAACACCGGCCTGGGGCTCGCGCTGGTGGCCGCCGAGCGCGGCTACCGCTTCACCGCCGTGGTGGACGGGCACGCCTGCCCCGACAAGCTGCGGGCGATGCGGGCGATGGGCGCGGAGCTGGTGTACGTCACCGGCGACGGCGAGCTGGCCACCGCGGCGCGCGAGGAGCTCGCGGCCCGGCTCGCCAAGGACACCGACGGCGCGGTCTTCACCGAGCAGCACAACAATCCCAGCAACGCCGGGGGGTACCGGGCGCTGGCCCGCGAGCTGGCCGAGGCACTGCCGGAGGGCGTCGACTACCTGATCGGCGCGGTGGGCACCGGGGGGTCGCTCTGCGGGACGGGCCGCGAGCTGCGCCGCACCATGCCCGGCGTACGGATCGTCGGGGTGGAGCCGGTGGGCTCCATCGCCTTCGGCGGCCCCGGCGGCCCCTACCACCAGTCGGGCACCGGCACCCCGCCGGGCGCGCCGATCGGGGCGCTGGTCGACTTCGACCTGATCGACGAGGGGCGCAAGGTCTCCGACCGCCGGGCGTTCGGCACCGCACGCGCGCTGGCCCGCCGTACCGGCCTGCTGGTCGGCGGGTCGGCGGGCGGGGTGGTCCACGAGGCGCTGCGCCTGATGACCTCCGTGCCGCCGGGATCCACGGCCGTGGCGGTGGTCAACGACACCGGGGAGAAATACCTCGACACCGTCTTCGACGACGCGTGGATGGCCGGGCACGACCTGCTCGACCCCGGCGTGGAGCGCGAGGTGGGCGAGCTGCTGGCCGAGCTGTCGCCCGAGCTGTCGTCCGAACTGCCGTCCGGCCTACGCTAGGACGGCGGCCAGGTCCTTGGGCACGATCGACTTGATGTCCTCCCACCCCTCTTCGCCGATGTGCTCCCGCAGCGCGTGGACCACCGTGTGGATCAGCCGCTCGGCGTCGCCGCCGATCTCCTCCAGGATCTTGTCCGGGAGCCTGCCGCGCACCCGGGCGACGAACTCCGCGGCGTCCATCCTGATCGGGGCGCGGCCGGGATCCCAGGAGCCGTAGTAGATGCCGCGGGTCAGCATCGGCAGCCGGGAGCCGAAGCGGGCGATCTCGTCGACGGTGAGGCGGTCGCGGAGGGTGTGCAGGACCACCCGGAGCGCGGTGTAGGAGCGGTTCCTGCGCGCCTTCGGCCATCCGTAGGCGTCCTCGACCATCTTGAGAACGCGGTTCGTCTTGTCCACGGCGGTGTCGAAGGCCGGGAAACCCGTTTCGACCATCCGACTCATCTCCCTCCCCTTGAACTGCTCGGGCGGCGGACGGGCGGGTGCCGGGCCCCTCCCCCTCCTCCGGTGCCCGCCGGGCCCCGCGCGCCGGCGCCGGACCCGCCCGGCCGCTACGCGCCGGCGCCGGACCCGCCGGGACTCTGCGCGCCGGCGCCGGGTCCGCCGGCCTCCGAGGCGGCCCGGAGAAGCTCCCGCACCTCCGTGTCGCCTGTCTGGGTGAAGTCCACGTAAGCCTGCCCGACCGCGAAGAAGGGCGACGGCGTGCTGGCGCAGACCACCTCGTCGACCAGCTCCGCCAGCTCCTGGCAGGTGGAGGCGGGCGCGGCGGGGACGGCGGCGACGATCCGCGCCGGCCGCAGCGGGCCCAGGGCGTGGATGGCCGCGCGCATGCTCGCACCGGTCGCGAGACCGTCGTCGACCACGATGAGGGTCTTGCCGGCGAGGTCGGGCATGGTCCTCGCCTCCCGGTAGAGCCGCTCCCGCCGGCGCATCGCGCGCCGCTCCCGTTCGGCCGCCTCCTCGACGGTCTCCGGTGAGAGGCCGCGGCCGTCGATGATGTCGTCGTTGAGCACGATCACGCCGCCGTCGGCGATCGCCCCCATCGCCAGCTCCTCGTGGCCCGGGACGCCGAGCTTGTGGACGAGGAAGACGTCGAGCGGGGCGGCGAGGGCCCTGGCGATCTCGTAGGCCACCGGCACCCCGCCCCGGGGCAGTCCCAGGACGACGACGCCGGGCTGGTCCCGGTAGTGCGCGAGGAGACCGGCCAGAACGCGGCCGGCGTCCCGGCGATCCTGAAACAGGCGATCCGTCATGGCTACCGCCTCCCCATTTGGAGCATTCCTTTATCCCCATTTAATGGCAACCTAAACTTTTAACGCCATCCTAAATTAGAGCACTCCGGACATTCGGCGGAGAGGTCAAACCTCCGTTGGTGAAATCGGGGAAATCCCAGGCAGACAATCGGGTAGGGAAGCGCCATGAATGACGAAGCCGATACGACACGATGGGATGTCCCGACTCCGGTCATGGTGGACATCCGGCTTTCGGTCAACCGTAATGACTATCCGGTCACCGTGGACACCCGGGAGACGCTCCTCGACACCCTCCGCGAGCAGCTCGACCTGGTCGGGGCGAAGAAGGGCTGCGACCACGGGCAGTGCGGGGCCTGCACGGTGCTGGTGGACGGGCGGCGGGTGAAGTCCTGCCTGACGCTGACGGTGACCCTCGACGACCGGGAGATCACCACCGTCGAGGGGCTGGCCGAGGGGGACACGCCGCACCCGCTGCAGGCGGCGTTCATCGAGCACGACGCCTTCCAGTGCGGATACTGCACGCCCGGACAGCTCTGCTCGGCGGCCGGGATGCTGGCCGAGGTCCGGGCGGGATGGCCGAGCGCGGTCACCGCGGACCTGAACGCCGCGCCGCGCCTGGACGACGACGAGATCCGCGAGCGGATGAGCGGCAACCTCTGCCGCTGCGGCGCCTACGTCAACATCGTCACCGCGATCGGGGAGGTGGCACGGTGAGGCCCTTCGTCTACCGGCGGGCCACGGACGCGCGATCAGCCGTGGCCGCGCTGGAGGAGCAGCCCAACGCCATGTACCTGGGCGGCGGCACGAACCTGGTGGACCTGATGCGCCTGGGCGTCGCCTCGCCCGAGGCGTTGGTGGACGTCACCCGGATCGCCCCCGACACGGTCGAGGAGACCCCGGACGGCGGCCTGCTGATCGGCGCGGGCGTCCGCAACAGCGATCTGGCCGCCCACCCGGCCGTGCGGCGGCGCTACCCGATGCTCGCCGAGGCGGTGCTGTCCGGGGCTTCGGGGCAGATCCGCAACATGGCCACGGTCGGCGGCAACCTGCTGCAGCGCACCCGCTGCTCCTACTTCCAGGACGTCTCCAAGCCGTGCAACAAGCGGCGGCCCGGCTCCGGCTGCCCGGCCGTCGAGGGTGACCACCGCAACCTGGCGATCATCGGCCACTCCCCCGCCTGCGTGGCCACCCACCCCTCGGACATGGCCGTGGCGCTGGCCGCGCTCGGCGCGGGCGTGCGGGTGGAGGGACGGAGCGGGGCCCGCCGGGTGGCGATGCCCGGCCTGCACCGGCTGCCCGGCGACGAGCCGGACCGCGACACCGTGCTGGATCCGGGCGACCTGATCACCGCGGTGGAGCTGCCGGCGCTGCCGGCCGCGGCCCGGTCGCGCTACCGCAAGGTCCGGGACCGGGCCTCGTTCGCGTTCGCGGTGGTGTCGGTGGCGGCGGCGCTGGAGGTCGCCGACGGCACGGTCCGCGACTGCCGGATCGCCTTCGGCGGGATCGCCCACGTGCCCTGGCGGGCCGAGCTCGCCGAGGAGGCGCTGCGCGGGGCCCCCGCCACCGCGGCCGAGTTCGCCCGGGCGGCGGACACCGAGCTGGCCCGGGCACGGCCGCTGCGGGAGAACGGATTCAAGGTGCCGCTCGCCCGGAACGTGCTGGTCCGCACCCTCACCGAACTCGTGGAGACGCCATGACCACCACGACCCCGTCGTACGTCGGCTCGGCACTCGACCGGGTGGAGGGCCTCGACAAGGTCACCGGCCGTGCCCGGTACGCCGCCGAGCACTCCCCGCGGGACCTGGCCTACGCGGTGCCGGTGCAGGCCACCGTCGCCCGCGGCGAGATCCAGTCCGTGGACGTCGACGCCGTCCTCAAATACCCGGGCGTGATCGCCGCCATCTGGTACGGCAACGCCCCCAGACTGGCCCCCGCCGACGACGCCGAGCTGGCCGTGCTCCAGTCGCGGCGGGTCGCCTACCGCGGCCAGTACGTCGCCGTCGTGGTGGCCGAGACGCTCCAGGGGGCCAGGGAGGCGGCCGGGCTGGTGCGGGTGGAGTACGCCGTCGAGCCGCACGACGTCGAGCTGCGCGCCGACCACCCGGGGCTGTACCGGCCGGACCACGTCAACCCGGCCTTCCCCACCGACACCGAGCAGGGTGATCCGGACGCGGCCCTCGCCGCCGCCCCGATCGTGCTGGAGGCGACCTACAGCACCCCGGCCGAGCACAACAACCCGATGGAACCGCACGCGACGGTCGCCGTCTGGGACGGCGACGGGCTGACGCTCCACGACTCCACCCAGGGGGCGCCGGCGGTCCGCGACACCGTCGCGTCGCTGTTCGGCATGCCGCCGGCGAACGTCCGGGTGATCTCCCCGCACGTGGGCGGCGGCTTCGGGTCCAAGGGCGCCCCGCACCCGCACGTGATCCTCGCCGCGCTCGCCGCCAAGCAGACCGGCCGCCCGGTCAAGCTCACCGTGACCCGGCAGCAGATGTTCGCGGTGACCGGCTACCGCACGCCCACGATCCAGCGGGTACGGCTCGGCGCGGACACCGACGGGCGGCTGACCGCGATCGTGCACGAGGCGTTCGAGCAGAGCTCCACGATCCGGGAGTTCGCCGAGCAGACCACCGTGCCCACGCGGATGATGTACGCCGCGCCCGGCCGGCGCACCAGCCACCGGCTGGTCCGGCTCGACGTCCCCACCCCGGCCTGGATGCGCGCGCCCGGCGAGACCCCGGGCATGTTCGCGCTGGAGTCGGCGATGGACGAGCTGGCGATCGCCTGCGGGCTCGACCCGGTCGAGCTGCGGATCCGCAACGAGCCGGAGATCGACCCGGAGAGCGGGCTGCCCTTCAGCTCCCGGAACCTGGTGGCCTGCCTGCGCGAGGGGGCGCGGCGGTTCGGGTGGGCCGGGCGCGATCCCGCGCCGCGGATCCGGCGCCGGGGCCGGCTGCTGGTCGGGACCGGGGTGGCGGCCTCCACCTACCCGGTCTACCGGAGCCCCTCCCGGGCGAGCGCCCGCGCCGAGCCGGACGGCCGCTTCACCGTGCGGATCGCCGCCACCGACATCGGCACCGGCGCCCGGACGGTGCTCACCCAGATCGCCGCCGACGCGCTGCGCACCTCGGCGGACCGGGTCCGGGTGGAGATCGGCGACAGCGCGCTGCCCACCGCCTCCCTGGCCGGCGGGTCGATGGGGACCGCCTCGTGGGGCACGGCCGTGGTGCGGGCCTGCGAGGCGCTGCGGGAGGAGCTCGACCGGCGGGGCGGGGACCCGGCCGGCGGCGTCGAGGCGGACGCCGACACCACCGAGGAGATCAACGGGCAGCGGCGGCTCGCGCGGCACGCCTTCGGCGCCCAGTTCGCCGAGGTGGGGGTGGACGCCGACACCGGGGAGACGCGGGTGCTCCGGCTGCTCGGGGTGTTCGCCGCCGGGCGGATCGTCAACCCGAAGACCGCGCGCTCGCAGTTCGTCGGCGGCATGACGATGGGGCTGTCGATGGCCCTGCTGGAGGAGAGCGTCATGGACCGCGAGTTCGGCGACTACCTCAACCACGACTTCGCCCAGTATCACATCGCGGCCTGCGCGGACGTGCGCGACGTCGAGGCGTTCTGGATCGAGGAGGACGATCCGCACCTCAACCCGATGGGTTCCAAGGGCATCGGCGAGATCGGCATCGTCGGCACCGCCGCGGCGGTCGCCAACGCGGTCCACCACGCCACCGGCGTCCGGATCCGCGACCTGCCGATCCGCCTCGACAAGCTGGTCGGGTAGGGCCGCACGGGGACTCGTCTTCGCGCGCCCGGGGGCTCCTCTCCGCTCTCCGCGCCGCCCGGGACTCCTCTCCGCGCGGCCGGGGACCCCTCTCCGCGCCGCCACGCGCTCCCTCGTCGGGGCGCGTGGCGGCGCCCTCGTGACGGGCCGCGGCCTAGGTGGACTTGGCCAGCATGTCGTTCGGGTCCAGCACGTACTTGCGCGCCGCGCCCTTGTCGAATTCCTCGTAGCCCCGCGGGGCCTGGTCGAGCGAGATCGGCGTGGCGTTGACCGCCTTCGCGATCTGTACCCTGTCGTGCAGGATCGCCATCATCAGCTGGCGGTTGTACCGCATGACGGGGCACTGGCCGGTGGTGAAGGCCAGCGACTTGGCCCAGCCGAGACCGAGCCTGATCGACAGGGATCCCACCTTGGCCGACTCTTCCGCGGCCCCCGGGTCACCGGTCACGTACAGGCCGGGGATGCCGAGCGCGCCGCCCGCGCGGGTGAGGTCCATGAGCGAGTTGAGCACCGTGGCGGGGTGTTCCGTGGCCGCCTCGGCACCGTGGCCGCGGGCCTCGAAACCGACGGCGTCGACGGCGCAGTCCACCTCGGGTTCGCCGAGGATCTGCTCGATCTGGTCCTTCGGCTCGCCCTCGGACACGTCGATGGTCTCGCAGCCGAAGCTGCCGGCCTGGGCCAGACGCTCCTTGTTCAGGTCGCCGACGATGACCACGGCGGCCCCGAGCAGGAACGCCGACGTCGCCGCGGCGAGCCCGACCGGACCGGCGCCCGCGATGTAGACGGTCGACCCCGGCTTCACCCCGGCGGTGACGCAGCCGTGGAAACCGGTCGGGAAGATGTCCGAGAGCATGGCCAGGTCGAGGATCTTCTCCATCGCCCTGTCCTTGTCCGGGAACTTCAGCAGGTTCCAGTCGGCGTAGGGGACGAGCACGTAGTTGGCCTGCCCGCCGACCCAGCCGCCCATGTCGACGTAGCCGTACGCCGAACCGGCCCGGTCCGGGTTGACGTTCTCGCAGACTCCGGTCTTGCCCTCCTTGCAGTTGCGGCAGCGGCCGCAGGCGATGTTGAACGGTACGGAGACGAGATCGCCGACCTTGACGAACTCCACGTCCGGGCCTGTCTCGATGATCTCGCCGGTGATCTCGTGACCAAGGGTCAGACCTGTCGGCGCGGTGGTGCGGCCGCGGACCATGTGCTGGTCGCTGCCGCAGATGTTCGTCGCGACGGTCTTGAGGATCGCCCCGTGCGGGACCTTGCGCCCCACGTTGGCCGGGTTGACCCCCGGGCCGTCCTTGAGCTCGAATTCGGGGTAGGCGATCTCCTGGACCTCGACCTTGCCGGGTCCCTGGTAGGTGACGCCTCTGTTGTCCGGCATGACGTTCCCCCTCCTTCGCCGGAAGCGCCGGCCGGACGGCCGTCCGCCGCTGTCACGGGACCGTACGGGCCGCCTGCCCGCGTCCGGTACCCCCGGACACGTGACCGGCGGCTGCGACGGGCGCCGCGGACGGGGACGGGACGGAGCCGAGTCCGGCGTGGTCCGGCGTGCCGTTTCCCGTGAGGGGGGGCGGCGGCCGGGCCCGGGCGGGGAAAGCCATGGCCTCCATGGCCTCCGAGCGGCCTTCCCGGCGGGTAGCCGGCCATCGCAACCCCCGACGACGGTGGTTCTTTCCCCAGGTCAAAGTACATACCCGACGACTACTCCAGTAACCGGGCAATCTCCTCACGGAGCCGGATACCGGCCTCCCGACTGACCGGCCGGGCGGCAGCAGGTCCTCAACGCCGAGAAGACCGGCGGCGGGCTCGTCCCCCTGGTGTTCCACCGGGTCTGC
>NZ_JBSFPS010000294.1:0-12255 GCF_053588315.1 Streptosporangium sp. NPDC003464
GCCGGCACCCCCAGCTCACAGGCCCGCAGCAGCAGCTCCGCATGACCCGCCGTCGGAGTCGCGATCACCACCGCGTCCGCGTCGAAGGCGTCGCCGACGCGGGCCCCGAGCTGTCCGGCCACCGCTTCGGCCCGGCTCCGGTCGGCGTCGGAGACGACCAGCTCGTCGACAAGAGCAGCGAGGGTGGCGGCGTGAAACGCGCCTATACGGCCAAGGCCCAGCAAGCCCACACGCATGGTGACTCCTCGTCCAGGGGCCTCCAGTTCTAGATGAACGACAGGTGGCAGTCAAGACTTTGTCCTGACATTCGGACTATCTATCATCATCACCAGACTGAGGCACCGGACGGCGGGCGCGGTCAGCGCTCCACGAGGGTGACCTCCAAGGAGTAGTGGGAGGCGCGATAGACGTGGGAGCCGTGCTCCACGGCCCTGCCCTGGTCGTCATAGGCCGTGCGGACCATCGTGAGCAGGGGGCAGGAACGGCGCTCCTGCAGCAGCCGGGCCTCCACCGGGGTAGCGGCGCGGGCGCCGATCCGCTGGTTGGCGACCCGCATGCGGACCCCCGTCGCGCGGAGCAGCTCGTAGAGTCCCCGTCCCTCCAGCGCCTCGGCCGACAGGGGGGCCGGCCCGACCGGCAGCCAGTTGTGCAGCAGGGCCAGCGGTTCCCCCAGCGCGTATCTGAGCCGTTCCAGCCGGAGCACCGTGGTGCCCGGCGGGAGACCCAGGGCGCCGGCGACGTCCTCTTCGGCGGCGACCGTGCCGATGGACAGCACCCGGGTGACCGGCTCCTGCCCCGCCCTGCGCAGGTCGTCGTAGAGACTGGTGAGTTCGACGGCCCGCTTGACCTGGCCGTGCACGACCTGCGTGCCGACGCCACGCTTGCGGACCACCAGCCCCTTGTCGACGAGGTACTGGATGGCCTGGCGGACGGTCGGGCGCGAGAGCCCCAGGTGGTCGGCGAGCTGGATCTCGTTGTCGAGCCGGGCTCCCGGGAGCAGCTCACCGGCCTGGATCGCCTCGGCGATCCGCTCGGCCACCTGGAAGTAGAGGGGCACGGGGCTCGACCTGTCGAGGTCGATGTCCAATCTCGTCACAGTCACGGTCAGACAGTAATGGACATCAGGATGTCCTGACCAATGTCCCGTCACCGCCCGTCCACGAGGTACGCGACGGGACCGCGCCGAGCGTTTCACAAAGGTAAGTATGTCTTGACAAATTGTTCACATGACGTTCATCGTTGAGCGCACTGCGGCGCCGGATCGGGGCTCTGCGCGGCGCATGCGACCCCTTGAGAGGCAAGAGGAGTGACGCCATCGTGAGGCGTACCCGGAAGATCATCCCTGCGGCGCTGCTGGCACTGGCCGTCGCCGCGTGCGCGCCCTCCACGGGCGCCGGCGCCCCGCCCGGGACGGCGGCGGCCACGCCGCTGCCCGGCCCCTCGGTCGACGCGGACTTCGACCTCGACGCGCTGGTCGCGGCCGCCAAGAAGGAGGGCGGCCTGCTGGTCTACGACTCCAGCGGCGACATCGAGGAGGTGGCCAAGGCGTTCACCGAGAAGTACGGCATCGCGATGGAGGGGGTGAAGTCCGACACCCCGCAGACGGCCGAGAAGATGACCAGGGAGCACGCCGCCGACAACGTGACGATCGACGCGGCGATGTACGAGGACGGCGGGGTGCTGGTGGGCCAGCTCATCCCGCAGGACGTGGCGCGGACCTGGGTGCCCGCCGACCTGAAGGACCAGATCCCGCAGGAGAACCACAGCCCGCTGCTGGCGCTGTCGAAGGCCACCGTCTTCGCCTACAACACCAAGCTCTCCCCCGGCGGGTGCCCGGTGAAGAACGTGTGGGACCTGACCGAGCCGGAGTGGGCCGGCAAGCTGGTGATGCAGGATCCGCTGGGCAAACCGACCGTGCTATCGTTCTTCACCCAGCTCGACGCCCACGGCAACCAGGCGCTGGAACAGGCCTACCAGGCGAAGTACGGCAAGGCGCTGGAGACCGGGGAGAAGAGCGCCGCCTACGAGTGGATCAAGCGGGTGGCGGGCAACAGGCCGGTGCTGACCGGATCCGACGAGGACATCTCCGGCGCGGTGGGCGCGCCGGGCGCCACCGACAAGAAGATCGGTTTCATGTCGATCTCGAAGTTCCGCAACAACGAGGACAAGGGATACGCCCAGTCGACGTGCGCGGCGATGACGCCGTTCGCCGGCTTCAGCTATCCCAAGTATGTCGCGGTCGCCACCAAGAGCAGGCACCCCAACGCGGCCAAGCTGTACGTCCACTTCATCATGACCGAGGAGGGCGTCAAGCACGAGATCGGCGAGGGCGGCGTCTCCGGCAACGCCACGGTCAAGCCGCTGGTCACCCCGCCCGGGCTGGACGACTGGCAGGCCCGGCTCTTCCACACCGACCCCAAGGGGCTGCTCGGCGACCTCCAGAACCGCCAGACGGTCTCCGACTTCTGGCGCGTCAACCACGGATGATCCGGTGAACGGAGAAGCCCCCGGCGAGTCAGGTCGCCGGGGGCTTCCCTCGTTCTCAGTCGCGCGGGTCCCAGCCGTCGGTGTCGACGTCCAGGTCGAGCCCGTCGGCGATGTTCTCCCAGCCGACGAACTTGAAGTTCGTGTTCTCCCGGTCGGGCACGGCCGGCGTGTTGGCGCCGTCGTGCGTGATGAACAGGCCCTCCTCGAAGTCGCCCAGCGGGACGTTCAGCACAGTCGAGCCGTCGCTGTGCTCGACGCCGTCGACGCCGTCGTGCGACCCGACGCGGAACTGCCCGAGATAGGTGTTGGCACCTTCCTTGCGGTAGGCGGCGAAGGTGTTGTCACCCTGGCTGGAGGCCAGGAGGTAGCCTTTCTGGCCGTCCCGGTAGTAGATCGTGAGGCCCTCGGCGTCGGCCGCCAGGTGCCGGCCGCCGTAGCCGGGGTCCGCACCGGGGACGCACTCATCGGCCACCGGATCGTAGGTGGCGGGCACGCCGTACTCGCGGACCTTGTCCAGGAGCACCGGCGTCCCGGTGAGGTCGGCCCGCATCCGCCAGATGCCGACGTCCTCCTGGGCCGCGTAGAGCACGTCGGTCTGCTGGTCCACGACCATGCCCTCGACCTGCGGCTGCCTGCCCGGCTCGTCACAGGGGGTCCAGCTCTGCCCGTTGGGCAGGGTGAAGGACGCGGGCAGGTCCAGCGTCCTGACGAGCTGGTATCCGACCCTGCCGCCCGGCTTGGGGAGGAGCTTGACCAGGCCGACCGAGGACCTGTGCCGGCGGCTGACCAGCGCGTAGGTGCCGGTGGAGTCCTTCCAGGTGGTCAGACCGTAGGCCGTCTCCGCATCGTTGACCTGCTGCTGGGTAGTGTTGAACACGAACGGCGCCGCCGGGTCGGTCACGTCGGTCAGCTGCCCCTGGGCGACGGCGTAGATCCGGAGCTGGTCGCGGCCGCGGTCGGAGACGACCGCCAGGTCCCGCCCGCCGAAGCCGTAGGTGACGTCGACGTTGTTGAAGCGCCCGGTCTCGTCGTCGGGTCCCGGCGCCGAGGGCGCGGGGAGATGTTGGAGCTGCTCACCGTCGAGGTCGTAGACGTAGAGACCTCCCTCCTTGGCCGTCGTGATCACCAGGCTCCTGTCGGACCTGGACGGGTGGACCCAGATGGCCGGGTCGTCACCGTTGGCGTTGCCGCCCGTCTCGTCGTCGAACAGGGCGGGGGTCTCCAGCTCCGGGTCCGCCGACGGGATGCTCTGCCCTGTGGCCGGCACCGATAGTGCTCCTACCAGCGAGAACGTAAGGACTGCCAGGGAAAGCCTGGACAGGGGACGCATCGCGCCTCCTCGTTGGGGGTGGTGTCGCACAAGAACGTAACTACGAATTTACGACAAAGCAATAGGACATCCTTATGTCATGACATATTAAGGCTACGAGCATGGGATCATCCGATGTCTGAGAGCACAGGGAAGGACACAGGGAGAGCGCGGGGAAGGGATACCGCCCGGCCCGGAGCGGCCCGCTGAAAACGACGGGCCCGGGCCCCGGCGTGGAACGCCGTGGACCCGGGCCGAGGCCGGTCCGGCATCAGGAACGCCGCACCGGCGGCGCCGGTCAGGTGGCGAGATCCGCCGCGTCGGCGGGCAGGCCGGCCAGGCGGCCGATGGCCAGTCCGGCCTGGCGGGCCCGGGTGACCAGGGTGTGCTCGCTGCCGGCAGGACCGTTGGCCAGCACGGCGTAGCCGATCCGGCCGCCGGGGCCGATCATCACCCCGACGTCGGCCCGCACACCGGTGTCGGTGCCGGTCTTGTTGGCCACCCAGACCGTCCCGGCGGGGACGGACCCGGGGATCCGCCGGTCCTCCGGCTCGTGCGGCAGCAGGGCGGGGACCAGGCTCCGGTCGGTGTTGTGCGCCATCCAGCCCAGCAGCAGCCGGGTCCACTCCTGCCTGCCGTCGAGCCCGGCCGCGAACCGCGCCAGCTCCCCCGCCGTGCCGACGGCGAAGGTGGGCGGATGGGAGGGCAGGCGCGGCTCGCGGATCCGGTCGAGGATCCGCGTCCGCGCGAAGCCGAGCCCGGCGGCGCCCTCGGCCACCCGGTCCAGGCCGAGCCGGCGCAGCAGCGCGTTGGTCGCGGTGTTGTCGCTGACCGACGCGGTGAGCACGGCGAGGTCCCCGACGGTCCAGCGGCGGGCGGACAGGACGCCGAGCAGGCCGGAGCCGCCGCAACGGTCGTCCTCCTGGATCTCCACGACCTCGGCGGGGTCGAGCTCCCCCGCGGCGATCGCCCGGGCCACCACGGCCAGCAGCAGCAGCTTGCCGGTGCTCGCCAGGGTCAGCTCGGTGTCCTCGTCGAGGGAGATCAGTCCCGGCACCGACACGGCCACCGTGCAGGCGCCGCCCTCGCACGCCGCGTCGAGCTCTGTCATCGTCCTGTCCTTCCGGAACCCGTCATCCTTGCAGAGGCCGCGACCGCGGGCGGCGCGAGGTCCCCTCTCACGTGGCCAGCACCGCCCCGGGCCGGGCGCCGGTCTCGGCCCCGTCCCTGATCACCGTCTCACCGGCGACGATCACCCGGTGGATCCCCGCCGGGGGGACCAGCGGGTCGGCGAAAGTGGCGCCGTCGGCGATCGAGCCGGGGTCGAAGACGACCAGGTCGGCGTGGGCGCCGTCCTTGATCACACCGCGTCCCGCCAGCCCGAACCTGGCCGCGGCCATGCCCGTCATCTTGTGCACCGCCGTCTCCAGGCTCAGCAGCCCCAGCTCCCGGACGTAGCGGCCGAGCACGCGCGGGAACGTGCCCGCCCAGCGGGGGTGCGGCCGGCCGCCGGGTTTGGGCACGCCGTCGGAGCCGATCATCGAGTACGGCGCGGCCAGCACCCGCCGCACGTCGTCCTCGATCATGGAATGGCTGATGATCGTGACCTCGCCCTGCTCGGCGACGAGCAGGGCGGCGGCCAGGTCGAGGGGGTCCTGGCCGCGGGCGGCGGCCAGCTCGGCGACCGTTTGGCCCTCCGTCTCGGGGTGGCGCGGCGCGCAGGCGATCGAGATGCGGTCCCAGCCGCCGTTGCCGACGGTGTTCTCCCAGCCGGGGACGCCCTCGGCGATGGCCCGCCGCATCAGGTCGCGCTGGCCGGGGTCGGCCAGCCGCGCCGTCAGCGCGGCGATGCCGCCGTCGGAGGCCCAGGGCGGGAGCATCGCGCCCAGTGCCGTGCTCCCCGCGGTGTAGGGGTAGACGTCGCACGTCACGTCCATGCCCTCGGCGCGCAGGGCGGCGATCCTGGGCAGGGTGCGCCGGGTGCGTCCCCAGGCGTACTTGCCGGCCGTCTTGTGGTGGGAGACGTGCAGCGGGGCGCCGCTCCTGCGGGCGATCTCGACGGCCTCCTCCAGCGCCTCCTCCACGCGCGACATCTCGTCGCGCAGGTGGGTGACGTACGGCTTGCCGTACCGGGCGGCGACGGCCGCCAGCGCGACGACCTCGTCGGTGCTCGCGTAGGTGCCGGGAGTGTAGATGAGCCCGGTGGAGAGCCCCGCCGCGCCCTGCGACAGCGCCCGGTCGAGCAGCGCGCACATGGTCTCCAGCTCACCGGGGGTGGCGGCCCGGTCGACGGGGCCGATCACTCCGGCGCGGAGCGTGCCGTGCCCGACCAGGGAGGCGAGGTGGTTGGCGCGGGGCACGGCGGCGTGGGCGGCGGCGAACTCGGCGAAGCCCTCGTGCATCCCGACGTCGCCGCCGAAGTAGACCCGGCTCTCCGCACGCATGGCGGCCAGCCGTTCCGGCAGCGCGGGAAAGAGGCTGGAGCCGCAGTTGCCGCAGATCTCCGTGGTGACCCCCTGCAGGACGGCGGCCCGGACCATGTCGCCGCCCAGCTCCCCGTCGATCAGGGTGACGCCGTCGGAGTGGGTGTGCACGTCGATGAACCCGGGGGCGAGGACCAGGCCGGACAGGTCCGCGCTCTCGCGCGCGGTGGCGGGGGCCCCCGGCGGCAGCAGGGTGAGGCGGCCGGCGGCCACCCCGACGTCGGCGTGCCGGGAGGCATCCGGTCCGGCCGTGCCGTCGACCACCAGGCCACCCCGGAGCAGCAGGTCGAAGTGGGTCACAGCACCTGCCCGAGGAAGGCGCGGAAGCGCTCGTGGCGCGGGTTGGCGAGCACGTCGCGGGGGTGTCCCTGCTCGACGATCACCCCGCCGTCGATGAAGATCAGGTTGTCGCCGACCTCGCGTGCGAAGCCCATCTCGTGGGTCACCACCATCATCGTCATGCCGCTGGCGGCCAGGTCCCGCATGACCGCGAGCACCTCCTGGACCAGCTCGGGGTCGAGTGCGCTGGTCGGCTCGTCGAAGAGCATCAGCTTGGGGTCCATGGCCAGGCTGCGGGCGATCGCCACGCGCTGCTGCTGGCCTCCGGAGAGCTGGGCGGGGTAGTGGTCCGCCCGGCCGGCGAGGTCCACCCGCTCCAGCAGTTCCAGCGCCTTCCTCCTGGCGTCGGCCTTGGCGGCTCCCTTGACGACCACCGGGCCCTCCATGACGTTCTCCAGCGCCGTGCGGTGCGGGAACAGGTGGAAGCGCTGGAAGACCATGCCGATCTCCTGCCGCTGGCGGCAGAGCTGGGCGGGGCGCAGGTGGTGGAGCCGGTCGCCCTGCTCGGCGTAGCCGATCAGGTCGCCGTCCACCCAGATGCGGCCGGAGTCGATGGTCTCCAGCCGGTTGACGCAGCGCAGCAGCGTCGACTTGCCGGACCCGGACGGGCCGACGACGCAGACGACACCGCCCTCGGGCACGTCCAGGCTGATGCCCTTGAGCACCTCGACGGAGCCGAAGCACTTGCGCACCGAGCGGATCTTCACCATGGGCTCGCCCTTCATGCGTTCCCCCTGCCGAACGGCCGCAGGTTGCGGCGGACCCTGGTCCGCAGCGCGTGGTGACCGCGCTCGAACCGTTTCTCGACGAAGTGCTGGCCGACGCTCGCGATGGTGGTCAGCACGATGTACCAGATGGAGGCCACGATGAGCATCGCGATCACCTCGAAGTTGCCGAGGTAGATGCGCTGGGAGACGGTCAGCAGCTCGGCGCCGGCGATGACCGAGACCATCGAGGTGGTCTTGAGCATCGAGATGAACTGGTTGCCGGTGGGCGGGATGATCACCCGCATCGCCTGCGGGAGCACCACCCGGCGGAGCACCTGCCGGTGCGACATGCCGAGCGCCTCGGCCGCCTCGCGCTGGCCGGGGTCCACCGAGCGGATGCCCGCCCGGACGATCTCGGCCATGTAGGCGCCCTCGTTGATCGCCAGGCCGAGCAGGGCCGCGGTGAAGGGCGTGATCAGCTCGTTGGCCTGCCACTCGACCAGCTTGGGGCCGTCGAAGGGCACGCCGATGCCGAAGGAGGGGAAGACCAGCCCGATGTTGAACCAGAAGATGAGCTGGACCAGCAGCGGGGTGCCGCGGAAGAACCAGGTGTAGAGGCCGGAGGCGCCGCGCAGCACGGGGCTGCCGGACAGCTGCATCACCGCGGCGAGGATCCCCAGCGCCAGGCCGATCACCATTGACAGCACGGTGAGCTGGACCGTGACCCACAGGCCGCCGAGGACCCTGCCGTCCATCAGGTACTCGGCGATGACGTCCCAGTGCAGGTTCTCGTTGACGATGATCGTGTAGGCCAGCCAGACCAGGGCGGACGCGGCGACCACCGCGGCGATCCACCGGCCGGGCCGCGGCGGGCGGACCGCGTCGATCGGCAGGTGCGCGGCCTCGGCGATCTGGGGGGTCTTGGTCACTTCCATGGCTTGGTGTTGACCATCACCTCGGGTACGGCGTTGCTCGCGACGCCGTACTTGTCCAGAACCGCCTTGTAGCCGCCGTCGGCCGTCAGCTCCTGCATGGCCTTGGCGACGGCGTCGCGCAGCGCGGTGTTGCGGCGGTCGACGGCGATGCCCCAGGGGCCGGCGTCGTACTGCTCGGGCAGCACGTCGTACTTGCCGGTGTCCTTGGCGTACATCGCCGCGACGGGTGAGTCGACGATGGTCGCGGCCGCGCGGCCGGAGTCGATGCTGAGCAGGCCGGTCGGCGCGTCCTCACTCTGCATGATCTGCATCTTCTTGGCGCACTTCTCGTCCTGCCGCTGCCCGATGGCGAGGTTCGAGCTGCCCTTGGCCAGCACGACGGTGCGGCCGCACAGGTCCTCAAGGGTCTTGATGCCCTCGGGGTTGCCCTTCTTGACCATGATGGCCCCGCCGGCGTTGAAGTAGTCGACGAAGTCGACGGCCGCCCGGCGCTCCTCGGTGTCGCTCATCGAGGACATCACCACGTCCCACCGGCCCGCCTGCAGACCCGGGATGAGGCCGTCGAAGGCGGCGTTGGTCACCGTCACCTCCAGGCCGAGCTTGGCCGCGATCGCGGCGGCCAGGTCCGGGTCGACACCGGTGAGCTCCTGGGTGCCCGGCTTGTACATCTCCATCGGCGGGTAGCCCTCGGAGGTCGCCATCCGGAGCTTGCCCGTCTTGCGCACGGTCTCGGGCACCAGGTCTTTCGCGGTCTTGCCCGCCGCCGAGGCGGCGCCCGCGCCGGCGTCGGTCCCCGACGACGAGCGCCCGCAGCCACCGGCGAACGCCGATACGGCCAGCGCGACAGCGATAACCGAATACAGGCGCTTTGTCATAGAACCTCCCGGTTTGCGAATTGATGAGCTCATGCTGTCGGCGGGAGGTAACAGCCCCAACGCAGATGAATGCTTGCGAGCCTCAGCATCGAAACCTTCGACGCTGGGACCGGACAAAAGCCATGAAGCCCTAACTTCGACCGCATGAGCTTGGTCATCGAGAACGGCTGGCCGCGCACCGCGGCATGGACCGGCGGGGAACTGCGCATCGGCGGGATCGGCGTGCGGGAGCTCGCCGCCGAATTCGGCACGCCCGCCTACGTCCTCGACGAGGAGGAGTTCCAGGGCCGCTGCGCGGAGTGGCGGGACGCGCTGCCCGACGGCGAGGTGCACTACGGCGGCAAGGCGTTCCTCTGCCCCGAGGTGGTGCGCTGGCTGGATGCGGCCGGGCTCTGCCTCGACGTGTGCACCGGGGGCGAGCTGGCCGTGGCCGTGGCCGGCGGCATGGACCCCTCGCGGGTGGTCTTCCACGGCAACAACAAGTCGGTCGCCGAGCTGCGCCGCGCCGTCGCCTGGGGCGTCGGCTGCGTGGTCGTGGACTCCTTCGCCGAGATCGAGCGACTGGCCGCGCTGGCCGGCGAGGCGGGGGTCCGGCAGCGCGTGATGATCCGGGTCACCCCCGGGGTGGAGGCCCACACCCACGAGTTCATCGCCACCGGGGGCGACGACTCGAAGTTCGGGTTCTCGCTCAGCGCGGGCCTGGCGGCCGAGGCGGTCCGCCGGGTGCTGGTCGCCCCCTCACTGGAGCTGACCGGGCTGCACTCCCACATCGGCTCGCAGATCACCGATCTGGGCGGCTTCACCCTGGCCGCCCGCCGGATGGCCGATTTCCTGCTGGCCGCCGAGCGCGAGCACGGCGTGACGATCCCCAAGCTCGACCTCGGCGGCGGCCTGGGCATCGTCTACCGGCCCGGCGACCCGGTGCCGCCGCGCCCGGCCGAGGTGGTCGCGGCCCTGCGCGCGACCGTCCCGGACCACCTGCGGCTCGCCGTGGAGCCGGGCCGCTCGATCGCCGGTCCCACCGCCGTCGCCCTCTACGAGGTGGGCACGGTCAAGGAGATCCCCGGCGTCAACACCTACGTCAGCGTGGACGGCGGGATGAGCGACAACCCCCGCCCCGCCATGTACGGCGCCGCCTACACCGCGCTCCTGGCCTCCCGCTCCTCCGACGCCCCGCTCCGCGAGGTCACCGTGGTCGGCCGGCACTGCGAGAGCGGCGACGTGCTCGTCCGCGACCTGCCGCTGCCCGCCGACGTACGGCCCGGCGACCTGCTGGCGGTCCCCGCCTCGGGGGCCTACCAGCGGTCGATGGCCAGCAACTACAACCACGTGACGCGCCCCCCGGTGGTCGCCGTCCGCGAGGGGACGGCCCGGGTGATCGTGCGCCGGGAGACCGAGGAGGACCTGCTCCGCCTCTACGTCTGAGCGGCGTCCCGATCCCCGCCCCGCGCCCGGCCACCGCGGGGCGCGGGGCCGGTCCGGCTCTGGAGGGCCGGCCCGGCCCCGTAATGGTCGGACCGAAAACAGCTGGATCAGAAATAACCGGCCCAGAAATGGCGGACCGGAAATGACCGGCCGGTGGCCGTTCTCACCCTCGGAGGCCGGTGGCCGTTCTCACCCTCGGAGGCCGGCGAGGCGGATCGCACCGCCCCACCAGGACACCCGCCGCGCGGGATCGCGCGTCACACAAGGTCGCATAACGCGCGGAATCACGCGCCGCTCAAGGACGCGCGCCGTACCAGGCCGCACGCCCTGCCAGGTCACACGCCGTACTCGGCGACGAGCACCGCGCGGGCCAGGGCGTGGTGGTTGACCGTCCCGCCGAAGACGGCGGCCGTCTGGTCGGGGGTGACCTCGATGCTCTCGACACCGAGGGCGTGGACGGCGAAGACGTAGCGGTGCGGCGGACCCGGGGGCGGCGCGGCCCCGCCGAAGTCGAAGGCGCCGTAGTCGTTGCGGCCGTGGACGGCCCCCTTGGGCAGACCCTCCATCGCACCGCTCCCGGCACCGCGCGGCAGCTCGGTCACCTCGGCGGGGATGTCGACCAGCAGCCAGTGCCACCAGCCGCTGCCGGTGGGCGCGTCGGGGTCGAAGCAGGTCACCGCGTAGCTTCTCGTCCCCTCCGGGGCACCCGACCAGCGCAGGTGCGGGGAGAGGTTGCCGGACTCGTAGACGTGCGCGTCGGGCAGGACGCCCCCGTCCGCGAGGTCGTCGCTGACGACCGTGAACGCCGGGACCCGGCGCAGATATTCGTAGGGCAGCGGTGCGCGCTCGGCCATTGTTCCCCGTTTCCCCAGCCCCCGTTTTACACCGGAAGCACCCGGCAGCAGGGGATCTTGGCCCCTTTTTCGCACTCTGTCAAGGGTTGACACTTCCGTAGTCCTTGACGGCATACTCCGCTTTTAGATCACCAATTCGCTAATACGATGCTTTCGGCCGCCTCCGGTTACCACGCAGCGATCCTGCGTTCCGGTTGACTAAATGGCTCAAAAAGCCGCATCCGAAATACGGAGTCTGTATGAACGATCCGTTCGAGGACGGAAACGGCCGTTACCTCGTCCTGACGAACACCACGGGACAGCACTCTCTCTGGCCCGTGTCCATCGACGTTCCCCGTGGCTGGGACGTCGTGCACGGGGATGACACCCGCCAGGGGTGTCTGGACTTCATCGATGCGAGCTGGACCGACATGCGTCCCCGCAGCCTCTCCACCTTCTGAACGGCTGCCAAGCTCCGCACTTGCCGGCCGCCTCCATCGCGAGTCGCGTTCACAGCATGCCGTCATTCCGTGTGGTTGACCGGCATCACCGTCATCGATTCCGTCTGCCGTGCCACCGTGCCATGAAGCTCTGGAGATACCGTGAACCCGCTCCCCTTCCGAAACGACCTGGTGGAGGCATTCGAGGCGCGGGTGGCGGCGGCTCCGGAGGCCGAGGCGGTGGTCTGCGGCGCGGTCCGCCTGTCGGCGGCGGAGCTGAACGCGCGGGCCAACGCACTGGCCCGGCGGCTGAGCGCCGCCGGGGTCGGCCCCGAGTCGGCGGTCGTGGTGCTGATGGAGCGCTCGGCCGAGACGGTGGTGACACTGCTGGCGGTGGTCAAGGCCGGCGGCACCTACGTGCC
>NZ_JBSFPS010000295.1:0-12250 GCF_053588315.1 Streptosporangium sp. NPDC003464
GGACAGTCAAGGGGACAGGTGGAAATGCGATCGTGACGGGTACAGACATTTCGAGACTTTTCGGACACGTCACCGCGGGAACGGGCTCCCGCGGTGGCCGCGGCCTTGCTGCTGCCCCTCGCCGACCGGGTCCCGGTGATGGCCGCCCCGTGCCGGATGCACTCCTCGGTCGACCGGATCGAGACCGCCCTCGCCGAGTGGTCCTGGGAGATGGGGCTGGAGACGCCCGCGCGGGCGGGGTTCGAGCGGATGGCCGGCCGGGCCTTCGCCGGCTTCGGCATGGACTCGGCCCTGCTGTTCGCCAAGTGGCTGACCTGGCTGTTCCACTTCGACGACGAGTGGGACGAGAAACCGGCCGGACACGCCGCCGAGATCGTGGGGGCCGCCTTCGCGCGCCTCGGACGCCTGGCGCGCGTCACGCCGCCCCAGCCGCGGGAGGCCGTACCGGCCCGGGAGGGGGAAACCGTGGCGGCCCGGGAGGGAGATGCCGTACCGGCCCGGGAGCGGGAGGCCGTGGCGGCCCCGGCGGAGGGCACCGCGCCGGTCGAAGCGGCCTTCCAGGACCTGTGGCGGATCACCGCCGGACGGATGAGCGCGCGGTGGCGGGAGCGGTTCGCCCAGGGGCTGCGGGAGCAGGGGGCGGCCTGCCGCGCGGAGGCGGACAACCGGCGCGCCGGACGGGTCCCCTCGGCCGGGGAGTATCCGGCGCTCCGGCGCGGCACTGCCGGCCCCTACCTGTTCGACCTGGTGGAGCCGTGCCTGGGGGTGGAGGTGCCGGCCAGGCTGCGGGAGAGCCCGACCTGGCGGACCCTGGTGGAGTCCTGCAACGACGTCACCGCCTGGTGCAACGACGTCGCCTCCTACCCCAAGGAGCGCGCCAACGGGGACGTGCACAACTACGTGACGGTCGCCGCCGCCGCGTTCGGGCTCCCGGACTCCGGCGCGGTGGCGTGGGTGAACGACCGGATCGCCGAGCGCGCGCAGGACCTGCGGGCCGCCGCCATGCGGCTGCCCGGGCTGTTCGACCGGTTCGGGCTGTCACCGGCGCAGGCCAGGGACGTCAGCAAGGTGGCGTGCGCCTTCCTGTCGGCTCCCCGGGCCCAGCTGGAGTGGCTCCTGGAGTCCAGCCGGTACGGCGTGACATGAGGTGACCGCCCGCCTCTCGCGGGCCTCCGGGCCTCAGCGGACCTCCGGCCTCCGCGGACCTCCGAGCCTCGACGGATCTCAGCGGACCTCCGGCCTCCGCGGACCTCCGGGCCTCGGCGGATCTCCGGGCCTCGGCGGATCTCAGCGGATCTCCGGATCTCCGCGGGCCTCCGGATCTCAGCGGATCTCAGCGGGGCGCCGTGGAGGGGCGTGTCCGGCGGGGCGGGCGGCCGCACCACGCCGCCCCGCCGCCGTCCGGTCAGGACGCGCAGACCAGCGAGTCGCCCACCGGGGTGCGGCGGTAGACGACCTCGCGGCCGAGACGGCTGCGGGTCACCAGGCCCCCGTCGGCCAGGACGGCCAGGTGCTGGCTGACTGCCCCCGGGGTAATGGTCATCCGGCGGGCGAGCCCCGAGGTGGTCGCGGGCTCGGCCAGGGCGGTCAGGATCTGCGCCCGGGTGCGGCCGAGCAGCGCGGCGAGGGCCCCGGGGGCGGGCGGCGGGCCGGCGGCCCACAGCGTGCCCACGCCCGTCGCCGGGTAGAGGAGCATCGGCTGGTACGGCTCGACCATCACGGCCGTGTCCGGCCAGTAGAAGGCGGTCGGCACCAGCACCAGGCCGTCTCCGCCGATCGGCTCGGAGTAGCGCCAGGGCCGGGCCACGCTGAGCCGGTCGCCGTGCCAGCGCACGCTCGGGTGCAGGTCGGCGAAGAGTTCGCGGGCCCCGCCCACGGCGAGCTGCCGGGAGCGGCGCAGCACGTCCGCCTCCAGCAGGCCGTAGATCCGGGGCCAGAACTCGGCGAAGGCCGTCTCCCAGTAGCGCTCCAGGGTGTCGGCGACCCGTGCCACCCCCGCCTCGGGGTCGGCCGTGAAGCGCTCGATGACGCGGGGGTCGGATCCGCTGACCCGGCCCGCCTCCTCGGCCGCCCGCCCCGGGGGCGTGCGCCGCACCCGGTCGAGGTCGGCGGCGAAGTCGGGCATCGGGGTCTCGGGGGTGGGGGTGACGAAGTCGACGAGATAGCCCCGGAGCGGGACCAACGCGAACAGCTCCGACAGGTCGAGGCCGGTCAGGCGGGACCGTACGGCGCGCACCCAGGGCAGGTGGAGGGAGTGCCTGGCCGGGTCGCGCAGCGCGCGCAGGCTCGTGACCAGCTCCCAGATCGGGGAGAAGGCGAAGCGGATCCGGGCCACGTCGTCCGGCGCGAAGATCCACTCGACGTGGCAGGACTTTTTAGGCACGGCTAAAAGATTCGCGCATGGCGGGACGCGTGTCCAACCCTGATCACATGACGAGCACCACCCTTGCCAAGCCCGGTTTCCTGCGGTCGAAGGTCGGCGGCCTGCCCCGCGCGTTCTGGGCCCTGTGGACCGGGACGCTGGTGAACCGGGTGGGCATGATGGTCCAGCCGTTCATCGGCGTCTACCTGACCCAGGTGCGCGACATGTCCTACGCCGACGCGGGCACGGTGATGGCGGTCTTCGGCGTCGGCTCGCTGCTGTCGCAGATCGTCGCCGGATGGCTGGCCGACCGGCTCGGCAGGCGGATCACCCTGACCGGCGGCATGGTCGCGACCGCGGTCGCCATGGTGGCGCTCGGCTACAGCGTCTCGCTCCCGGCGATCGTCGCCACCATGTTCGTGCTCGGCATGGCGGTGGACGCCTACCGGCCGGCGTCCACCGCCCTGGTGGCCGACCTGGTCTCACCCGACGACCGGCCGCGCGCCTACGGTCTGCTCTTCTGGGCGCTGAACCTGGGCTTCGCGGTGGCGATGGTGGCCGGCGGCTGGCTCGCCCGGGTCGGGTACGGCTGGATGTTCTGGATCAACGCCGCCACCTCGCTGGTCTTCGGCCTGCTGGTGTGGCGGGCGGTGCCGGAGACGCTGCCCGCGCCGGGCGCGCGCGAGCACGGCCGCTTCGCCGACGTGCTCAAGGACCGGCTGATGGTCGCCTTCAGCCTGATCACCGTCGTCTCCACCATGGCCTACACCCAGGCGTTCACCACCCTGCCGCTGGCGATGACCCACGCGGGGTTCACCACCGTCGACTACGGCCTGATCATCGCCGTCAACGGCGTCCTGATCGTGCTCCTCCAGCCGCTGACCGGCGACTGGTTCGGCAGGCGCGACCACAGCACCGTACTCGCCCTCGGCCTGGCGATCATCAGCGCGGGCTTCGCGCTGACCGCCTTCGTCTCCGGCCTCACCGGATACACGGCCTCGGTCGTCCTCTGGACACTGGGCGAGGTCGTCACCGCGGGTGTCCCGGGCGCGATCGTGGCGTCGCTCGCCCCGCCCCACCTGCGCGGGCGCTACGCCGGCATGTACGGCTTCGCCTGGTCGGGCGGCGCCATGCTCGCCCCGCTGCTCGGCACCCGACTGCTGGAGGTGAGCCCCGCGGCACTCTGGGTGACCATCGGCGCCGTCAACCTGGTGGCCGCCGCGGGCCTGCTGGCGATCGGCCCGGCACTGCGCCGCCGTACGGTGTCGGCCGCACGTTGAACGCTTGTTGATTGGATTGTTGTCCGCGCCCGTTAAGGTCCCTCTGAGTACGACACAGAAGGGCCGGGGCGATGCGCGGGCTGAGCCGGTTGTCACCGACGGTGACGTCCGTCCGGGCGCGGGTGGCGGCGGTGCTGATCGCCGCCATGTCCGTGGCCATGGAATGCGTCAACATCTGGGTCACGGCGCAGCTGCCGCAGCCCTCCTACACGCCGCTGCCGTTCGCGCCGGAGGACGTGGCGGGCACGGCCTTCCCGGTCTTCGGGGCGCTCCTGGTCTTCCAGCGGCCCCGGCTGGTCATCGGCTGGCTGCTCTGCCTGGGCGGGATGTGCTCGGCGGTCAACAGCCTCACGGTCAACGTCGCCCTCCTGGGCCGGGGCGCGGTCCCCACGGCGATCTGGACGGTCGTCGACGTGAGCTGGCAGCTCACGATCCTGTTCCTCGGGGTGCTGCTGCCGCTGCTCTACCCTGACGGGCGACTGCCCTCCCCCCGCTGGCGGCCCCTGATCTGGTTCACCGTCGCCGTCCTGCTGGCCGACACGCTCCGCGCGGAGCTCCTGCCCTTCCGGGAGCCCTACCCGCTCTCCTTCGGCTGGCGGGCCCAGGTCATCCTGGACCAGCTCGCCAACGCGGCGATGCTGCTGGCGTTCGCCTCGCTGGCCGTGCGGTTCCGGCGGGCGGACTCCGGGGAGCGCAGGCAGATCCTCTGGCCGCTGCTGGCGATGGCGGCCTTCATCGTCCCCTGGGTGATCGGGAACCCGGTGTGGTGGCTGGCCTCGTTCACGATCCCGCTCATCCCGGCCGCGATCACGTTCTCCGTGCTGCGCCACCGCCTCTACGGCATCGAGACGCTGATCACGCGGACGATCGTCGGCGCGGGCCTGGTCGGCGTGATCGGCGGCGTCTACGTGGCGGTGGGGGCGGCCTCCAGCCTGTTCCTGTCCGACGTCGACCGGATCGGCGGCCTGTTCGCCGCGCTCTGCGCCGGGGCGTTCTTCCACCCGCTCCGGCGGGTGCTCCAGCGCGGCGCCGACCGCCTGCTCTACGGCAGCAAGGGCGACCCGGTGGCGCTGGCCGAGGAGCTCAGGCGGCGGCTGCAGCGGACCGACCCGGCCGGCGGGCTGACGGCCACCCTCGACGTGCTGCGCGAGGGCCTGGCGGTGACCGGGGTCGCGGTGCGGTTCGAGGACGGCGGGCCCGACGAGGCCGCGGCGGGCGACCTGCGGGAGGTGGTACGCGACGTCGAGCTCGTCTGGCACGGCGAGCCCGTGGGGCACCTGCTCATCGGCCCGCCGGGGGTCAGGCGCCTGCCCGCCGCGCACAACGAGCGGGTCATCGCCGTGCTCACCCCGTACGTGGCCGACGCCGCCCACGCGGTCCGGCTGGTCGGCGCGCTGCGGCGGTCCCGCGAGCGGATCATCGCCACCCGGGAGGAGGAGCGCCGCCGCCTGCGCCGCGATCTCCACGACGGCCTCGGCCAGTCGCTCAGCGGCATGGCCATGTCCATCAACGTCGCCCGCCACTCCCTGCGCGCCTCCCCCGAGACCGCCGATCGCATGCTCACCGAGCTGCGCTCCGGCATGGACAGCGTGACCAGCGACATCAGGCACCTGGTGTACGGCCTGCGCCCGCCCGCCCTGGACGACCTCGGCCTGGCCAAGGCGCTGACCGAGATGGCCGGGCCCGAGGTCGTGGTGGAGGTGGACGGCGACCTGACCGGGCTGCCGGCCGCCGCCGAGGTGGCCGCCTACCGGATCGTCCAGGAGGCGCTGACCAACGTCCGCAAGCACGCCCAGACCGATGCGGTCCGGGTCCGCCTGGAGCGGGGCGACGATCTGCGCGTCCAGGTGAGCGACGACGGGGTCGGACTCGCCCCCGGCCGGCGCTCGGGGGTCGGGCTGGCGTCGATGCGCGAGCGCGCCGCCGAGCTCGGCGGCACCTGCGTGATCACTTCGCCCCCGGAAGGGGGGACGGTGGTCGAAGCTGTGCTGCCGTTGAACTTGAATGTAGAGATCTGACTACCGATGATTTCTTACAGCCTGCGAACGATGGTGGGTATTGCCGTATGACATGGGACCAGGTGGCTCTACGCTTGCGCCTGAAATGCTGACATTTCGCGCCCTAGGACCGTTCCAGGCGCGCCACGGCGACGTGGTGCTCGACCTCGGCGGACAACGTCAGATGGCGGTGCTTGCCCGGCTCCTCGTAGCGGGCGGCCGCGCCGTCCCTGTAAGCATGCTCATCGACGAGCTCTGGCCGGGCGAGCCCCCGGCCCAGGCCCTGTCCACCATCCAGGGATACGTCTCGCGGCTGCGGCGCGCCCTGGAACCCGGCCGCGCGCCCAGGGAGGAGGCGGAGGTGCTGGTCTCCGCCCCGCCGGGATACGCGCTGCGCGCCGACCCCGGACAGGTGGACACCTGGAAGTTCGAGAGCGCCGTCAAGACGGAGGACGGACCGGCCGCGGTGTGGGAGCGCCTGGACGAGGCTCTCGCGCTGTGGCGGGGCCCCGCCCTGGCCGAGTTCTCCGACCTGCCGTGGGCGGTGACCGAGGCGGGCCGGCTGGAGGAGCTGCGGCTGATCGCGGTCGAGCGCCGCGCCGACGCCGGGCTGCTGCTCGGGCAGTCCAGCGCCCTGGTGGCCGACCTCGAGGCGCACGCCTCGGCCCATCCGCTGCGGGAGGAGGCCTGGCGGCTGCTCGCGCTGGCGCTCTACCGCAGCGGCAGGCAGGGCGACGCGCTGGGAGCGCTCCGACGGGCCAGGGTGATGCTCCGCGACGAGCTCGGCCTCGACCTCGGCGCCACCCTGCAGCGCCTGGAGTCCGACATGCTGTCGCAGGCCGCCCACCTGGACCTGCCCGCTCCCCCCAAGGAGGAGGCGGTCCCGGTACGGACGGCCGAGCGGGCGGGGCCGCCGGAGCTGCGCGTCGTGGTGGCCGACGACCAGGCCCTGGTCCGCACCGGCCTGCGGGTCGTGCTCGACAGCGAGCCCGGCTTCCATCTCGTGGCCGAGGCCGAGGACGGCGAGCAGGCGATCGCCGCCGTCCGGGAGACCTCGCCCGACCTGGTGCTGATGGACATCCAGATGCCCCGGCTGGACGGCCTGACCGCCGCGCGGCGGATCCTGGCCGACGAGTCCCCGCCGAAGGTGATCATGATGACCACGTTCGGCACGGACGACAACCTCTACGCGGCGCTGCGGGCCGGGGTGAGCGGCTTCGTGCTCAAGACCTCGGCCCCCGAGCAGCTCATCACCGCGATGCGCGCCGCGCAGGCCGGTGACGCGCTGATCGACCCGGCCGTCACCACCCGCCTGATCGCCTCCTTCGCCGGGCACACCGACCCCTCGGCCCCGCCCGCGCTCGCCGGTCTCGGCGACGCCGAGCTGGACCTGATGAAGCTGGTCGCCCGGGGGCTCACCAACCGGCAGATCTCGGCGACCCTGTCGGTCTCCGAGCAGGCGGTGTCAGAGTCGGTCTCCAAGCTCCTGGACCACCTGGGGCTGTTCGACCGGGCCCAGCTCGTCGTCTCGGCCTACGAGTCGGGGCTGGTCAACCCGGGTGGCATAGGCAGGTAACAATGTTCGTGGCGGGGCGCGACAGCGACGAGACGGGCTCGGGGACCTCAGGAGTCTCCGGGGCCTCAGAGACCTCGGAGACGCCTGAGGTCCCGGAGACTCCGGCGGCCCCGGGATCCTCCAGGACGCCGGACGTCTCGAGGACACCGGGAACCTCCAGGACACCGGAGGTCCCGGAGACTCCACCGGCCCAGGGATCGTCCGGGACGGCGGACCCGGGGGCCTCCGAGGCTCCCCGGGCCGTGCCCCGGACGGCCCCGGCACCCGCGGCCGGCGCCGCTCCCCCGCCACCCGCCCCCGGGACGGCCGCGGGCACCACGGCCGGCGCCGCCGCGCCCGCCCTGATGGCCTCGACGCGGCTGGTCCTCATCATCGTGGTGGCCGCCACCGCGGTCGCGCTCACGGTGATCGGCTTCGTGATCACGCTGCGCCTGCCGCCAGGCTGGTTCCCGGACATGCTCCTGACCCCCGACCTCGCCGGAGGGCTGACCTTCCCGCTGGTGGGCGCCTTCCTGCTGGCCCACCGTTCACGTCCGGCGACCGCGTGGCTGATGTGCGTCGGCGGGCTCGGCTGCGCGATCAACATCTTCGCCACCGGCATGATGCTCCGCTCGGGCGCCGAGGGCGCGCTGGCGGCGGCGGGCTACTACCGCTACGCCGCGGGGATCGGCTGGATCATGGGCGGCATGCTGCTGGCGAGCCTGCTGCCGCTGTACTCCCCCGACGGGCGGCTGCCCTCCCGGCGCTGGCGCCCGCTGGTGGTCCTGGCGAGCGCGCTGATGGTGGTGGAGTCGGCCCGCATGATCGTGCGCCCGACGCCGCCCCTGGACGACTACCCGCTGCCCCGCGTCATCCCGAACCCGCTGGCGGTCGAGGCGCTCACCCCCTACGGCAGGCAGCCCCAGCAGCTCCTGATGGTGCTGATCATGGGCGTCGCGATCCTGTCGCTGCTCTCCCTGATGCTGCGTTTCCGCCGGGCCGACCCCGTGCTGCGCCGCCAGATCGCCTGGCCGCTGAGCGCCTTCGCCCTCTACATCGTCTTCATGCTCCTCGGCGAGGACTGGGCGCCGGCCGCCACGGTCGCGACCGGGCTGATCCCGGTCGCCATCGCCTTCTCCGTGCTGCGCTACCGGCTGTACGGCATCGACACCGTGATCAGCCGCGCCTTCGTGGCCGCCGGGCTGATCACCGCGATCAGCGCGGTCTACTTCGGGGTCGGCGCGGTCACCGGGCTCGCCCTGTCCGGCTACGACCGGGTCGGCGGCCTGGCGGCGGCGCTGTTCGCCGGCGTCGTCTTCCACCCGCTCCGCCACCTGCTCCGGCGGTGGGTCGACCGGCTCATGTACGGCACGCACGGCGATCCGCGCGCCCTGGCCGCCCGGCTGGCCCAGGAGGCCGGCGAGACCGAGCCCGCCAACGCGCTCGCCGCCGTGGCCGCCGTGGTCCGGGACGGGCTGAGCGTCACCGGGGTCGTGGTCGAGGTGGACGGCGTGGGAGGCAGGCGGGTGGAGGTCGGCCTGCTGGGCCCGGCCCCGCGCGCTGTGCCGCTGGTCTGGCACGGGGAGCCGGTCGGGCGGCTGCTCCTGGGCTCCCCGGGTCCCCGCCGGTTCGCCGCGGCCCACAACGACCGGCTGATCGCCGTGGTCACCCCCTACGTGGCGGACGTGGTGCACGCCGTACGGATGACCGCCGACCTGCAGCGCTCCCGCGAGCGCATCCTCACCGCGCGCGAGGAGGAGCGCCGCCGCCTCCGCCGGGACCTGCACGACGGGCTCGGCCACGCGCTGACCGACATGGCGATGTCGATCAACATGGCCAAGATCAGCCTGCGCACCGCCCCCGCCTCCGCCGACCGGCTCCTGTCCGAGCTGCGCAGCGGCATGGACGCGGTCGGCCAGGAGATCAGGGAGCTGGTGTACGGCCTGCGCCCGCCGACCCTCGACGAGCTCGGCCTGGCCGGCGCCGTACGGGCGCTGGCCGTCGAGGGCGAGCCGCGGGTGGCCGTCGAGACCGAGGGCGACCTGTCCGACCTGCCCGCGGCCGCCGAGGTGGCCGCCTACCGGATCGCGCAGGAGGGCCTCACCAACATCCGCAAGCATGCGGGGGCCCGTTCGGCGGTGGTCTCGCTGCGGCGCGGCGAGTCGCTGGTGGTCCGTGTCCAGGACGACGGGCACGGGCTGCCCGCCGGGCCGCGTTCCGGCGTGGGCCTGCTGTCGATGCGCGAGCGCGCCGCCGAGCTCGGCGGGACGTGCGTGATCGGCGCGGCGCCCGGCGGCGGCACGGTGGTCGAGGCTGTCCTGCCGATTCCGGCCGGCCGGATGTAAACCTTTCCGGCCGCTCAGATCTCTAACTAGCTGTTGGTGGACTGATCTGAGGAGATCGTTGTGAAGCACTGGGCCATGGCCGCCGGCGCCGCACTCGCCGTGTCGACCGCCGCCGTCGCCGCTCCTGCCCTGGCCTCGTCACAGGCGGCGCCGGTCACGGGCGCCCTCTACCTCGGCCACAAGGGCGGCAAGGTCGAGGTGCTGACCCACCGGGGCGGCTGGAGCGGCCTGGCCGTCGGCGGCGGGAGCTTCGCCGGGCAGTTCTCGGCGGCGCCCGACGGCAGGCGGATCGCCTGGATCGACGACAGGAGCCGCCTGCACGTCAGGTCCGCGGGCGGGGACAAGGTGATCGCCAAGGACGCCGCCTACGGCGGCCCCTGCCTGACCCCCGCCTGGACCGCCGACGGCAAGCGGATCGCCTACCCGAAGAAGGGCACGGCCGCGGCCACGACCGTGATCGTGGTCGGCGCGGACGGCAGGAACGCGGTCGACTCCGGCAGGACCCTCGGCCCCTGCCATCTGACCTGGTCGGCCGACGGCAGGACGCTCGCCGGTTACGCCGGCGACACCGTCGGCGTCCACCTGCTGGACACCAGGTCCCGCCTCTCCCGCAAGGCCCCCGGCATCAAGCTCGCCAACCACGTGGAGAGCCTGTCCCCCGACGCCCGCCGGGTCGTGGTGAACGCCATCGGCCCCGACGCCCCCGGCGGCGACGGCTCCTGGCCGCTGTCGTTCACCCCGTCGATCCACGACACCGAGACCGGCAAGAAGATCTCCATCCCCGTCAGGGGCACGCTGCTGGGCGCCCACTACCTGCGCGACGGCCGCCTCGCGGTCCGCGTCAAGGGCGCGGCCGCCCACACCCTGGTGGTCCTGGACGCCTCCGGCAAGGAGCTCCAGCGCGTGACCGAGCCCGCCAGGGCCAGGGATCTCGGCCTGCTCGGCGTCCTCGGCTAGCCGGTCGCGCGCCTGGCGGCCTCGATCGCCCTGGACGGCTCTCCGCGCGACCGGGAATAAGGTGGAGCACGTGGCTCAACTCCGTATCGCCCTGGCTCAGACCGATCCCGTGGTCGGCAACCTGGCGGCCAACGCCGACAAGGTCGTCGAATGGACCCGGCGCGCCGCCGACCGCGGCGCGCACCTGGTGGTGTTCACCGAGATGTTCCTGACCGGCTATCCGGTCGAGGACCTGGTGCTGCGCAGCTCGTTCGTGGAAGCCTCGATCGCCGCGGTCGAGGCCCTCGCCCGCCGGCTGGCCGACGAGGGTCTCGGCGAGGTCCCGGTGGTCGTGGGCTACGTGGACCGGGCGGACCTGGCGCCGCGCGTGGGGCAGCCCAAGGGCGCCCCGCTGGACGCGGCCGCGCTGCTCCACCGGGGCCAGGTGGTCACCAAGACCGCCAAGCACCACCTGCCGAACTACGGCGTCTTCGACGAATACCGCTACTTCGTACGCGGCGACCGGCTGCCGATCTTCCGGCTGCACGGCGTCGACGTGGCGATCGCGGTCTGCGAGGACCTGTGGCAGGAGGGCGGGCCGGTCGCGGTGGTGGCCGAGGCCGGAGCCGGGCTGCTGGTGGTGCCGAACGCCTCGCCGTACGAGAAGGAGAAGGACGACGTGCGCCTCGCGCTCGTCGCCCGCCGGGCGCGGGAGGCGGGCTGCGCCCTCGCCTACGCCAACCAGGTGGGCGGGCAGGACGAGCTCGTCTTCGACGGCGACTCGATCATCGTCTCCGCCTCCGGCGAGCTGGTCGCGCGGGCCGCGCAGTTCGCCGAGGAGCTGCTGATCACGGACCTGGAGCTGCCCGAGGCCAGGTTCGGCGGCCTCGGCACCTTCCAGGTCGACGCCGGCGACGGGACCGTCATCACGGTGGAGCGGCTGGAGCTGTCGGCCTACCCCGTCGAGCCGTACGCGCCGGAGCCGCCCTCGATCGCCCCGCAGCTCGACGACGTCGCCGAGGTCTACTCGGCGCTGGTCCTCGCGGTCCGCGACTACGTGGCCAAGAACGACTTCCAGTCGGTCATCCTGGGCCTGTCCGGCGGCATCGACTCGGCCCTGACCGCCACGATCGCCTCCGACGCGATCGGCCCCGACCGGGTGCACGTGGTGATGATGCCCTCGCGCTACTCCTCCGAGCACTCCCTGGAGGACGCCCAGGAGCTGGTGCAGCGGCAGGGGATCAACGCCCAGCTCGTGCCGATCGCCGACATCGTCGACAGCTTCGAGAAGGAGATCGAGCTGTCCGGCCTGGCCGCGGAGAACCTGCAGGCCCGGGTCCGCGGCATGATCCTGATGGGCCTGTCCAACCAGCACGGGCACCTGGTCCTCACCACCGGCAACAAGAGCGAGCTGGCCACCGGCTACTCCACCCTCTACGGCGACTCCGCCGGCGGCTTCGCGCCCATCAAGGACGTGCTCAAGACCCTGGTGTGGAAGCTGTCGCGCTGGCGCAACGCCCAGGCCGGGACGTCGGGCGAGTTCCTGTACGGCTTCGCGGAGCCGCCCATCCCGGAGAACTCCATCGAGAAGGAGCCCAGCGCGGAGCTCCGCCCCGACCAGCGCGACACCGACTCCCTGCCGGAGTACGACGTGCTGGACCGCCTCCTGGACGACTACGTCGAGAAGGACATGGGCTCCGCCGAGCTGATCGCCGCCGGCCACGACCCGGCCCTGGTCGCCCGGATCATCCGCCTGGTCGACCTGGCCGAGTACA
>NZ_JBSFPS010000296.1:0-12236 GCF_053588315.1 Streptosporangium sp. NPDC003464
CTGGAGATGCCCCACCTGCGGGAGTTCCTGCGGCAGGAACTGCTGTCCGGCGAACACCCCCAGATGATCATGCGTCTGGGCTACACCTCCGGCGCGGGCGGGGGCGTCCGGCGGCCGGTCACCGAGGTGCTCCGGGAGCGCCGGCCGTAGTGACCGGAAGGGGGAGGTCATGATCCTGGTGGGAGTCGACGGCTCGCGGGCCGGCCTTGAGGCCGTGGGCTGGGCGGTGCGGGAGGCGGGCCTGCGCGGCGCCAAGCTGCGCATCGTACACATCATGCCGGTCTGGGCCTATGAGATGCCGCAGGGCGTCCGGCACGCCGCCGTGGGACAGTGGATGCGCGACGGGGCCACGTCCACGCTGGCCGAAGCACTGAGGCGGGCGCGCGAGGAAGACGGCGACGTCGAGGCGGAGACCCTGCTGCTGCCGGGCGACCCCCGCCTCGGCCTGCTCAAGGCAGCCGAGCACGCCGAGCTCCTGGTGGTCGGCAGCCACGGGCTGGGCGGTTTCCGCGGCATGCTGCTCGGATCGGTCGCGCTGGGAGTGGCCGGGCGCGCCGCCTGCCCGGTGGCCGTCGTCCGCGACCTGCCCGCGCACACCCGCGGCGAGATCGTCGTCGGCATCGACGGCTCCCCGTCCGGTGCGGCCGCCATCGGTTTCGCCTTCGCCGAGGCGTCCGTGCGCGGTGCCACACTGCGGGCGATCCACGCTTGGAGACGGCCCGCGGCCGGCGGCGGTCTCTTCGCTCCGCCGGTCGCGCAGGAGATGGCCGAGGGCGAGCGGCGCCGGCCGGCCGAGGCGCTGGCGGCCTGGAGCGGGTCCTACCCGGATGTCAAGCTCGTCGAGCAGGTGGAGCACGGGCACCCGGTGGACGTGCTGAGGGACGCCTCGGCGCAGGCGGACGTGCTGGTCGTGGGATCGCGCGGGCGCGGCGAGCTGGCCGGGCTGCTGCTGGGCTCGGTGAGCCACTCGCTGCTGCACCACGCCGCCTGCCCCCTCGCGGTGGTCCCCGCCGGGACACGTCCCCGGCATGTCTGACCGGGGGCTGTCCTCCCGGTGGTCCCGGGAGACGGCGTGGGCGGGGAGCAGCCGGACACGCCATTTCACTGTGTCGTATATCACTTCAGATTATGAAAACATGCAGAAGGTGAAAGTTTTCGCCTATGCTCCATGGTGTGACCATCGTGGATACGAGTGACCGGCCGGGCGCGGTCGATCTGGGCCGGCGGGACCGGAAGAAACAGGAGACGCGCGCGGCTCTGGAGCGGGCCGCTCTGGAGCTGGTCGCCGAGCGGGGCATCGGCGGGGTCACCGTGGAGGACATCAGCCAGGCCGTCGACGTCTCCTCGCGCACCTTCTTCAACTACTTCTCCTGCAAGGAAGAGGCGGTCACCGGCAAGGGGCCGGGGACCGACACGCAGATCGGCGAGATGATGAGGTCGGCGCCGGCGGAGCTACCGGTCATCGAGGTGCTGCGGCGGGCGCTGCGCGCCGAGGCGGACCAGATCCAGGCCCGGCAGGAGCAGTGGCTGCTGCGGTTGAAGGTGTTCGAGCAGAATCCGTCGCTGCTGCCCCGTCTCGTTGCCAACGGCGCCGAGGCCGAGCGGATGATCGCGGAGGCGGTCGCCGGGCGGATCGGTGCGGATCCGGTGGCGGACGGCTACCCGATCCTGGTCACGGCCGTGGCATGGACGGCGTTCCGGGTCGCGATGATGCGCTGGAGCGCCGGGGGCGGAGGCCGCGAGCTGGGGGAGCTGCTCGACGAGGCATTCGACCATCTGACGGCGGGGCTGGCGGACCCCTCCTCTCCCGCCTGACCTCTCCCTCCTTCCACCAGGTCCCGTGACCCAACAGATCCCGTGATCCGTCAGGTCCCGTGACCCAACAGGTCCCGTGACGCCCTCTTCTCGCCCGGTCCCGTCACGTCCGTTCCCCCACCCGGCTCCGTCCCCGGCCGCACCGCCCGGTGCCGGCCACACCACGGCCCGGTCACACCACGGCCCTGCCACCCGTTCCAGGCCCGGCGCCCTTTCGCGCCGGGTCCCCTGAAGCAAGAGAACCCGAGGAAGAATGACGACCACCAGTGTGCCGCCGGAGGCGGCCGCCGACGCCACCGAGCGTCCCTCCCGCCGCAAGGTGCTGCAGGCGCTTTCCGGGCTGATGGTGGGCATGTTCGTGTCCATCCTGGCCTCCACCGTCGTGGCCAACGCGCTGCCGCGCATCATCACCGACCTGGGCGGCAGCCAGACCGTCTACACCTGGATCGTCACCGCCGAGCTGCTGGCGATGACGGCCACCGTGCCGCTGTGGGGCAAGATGGCCGACCTCTACAGCAAGAAACTGTTGATCCAGCTCTCGCTGGGACTGTTCGTGGTGGGCTCGCTGATCGCCGGTCTCACGCCGAACGTGGAGATCCTGATCGTGAGCCGGGTGGTGCAGGGCGTCGGCGCCGGAGGCATGACCGCGCTGTCCATGATCGTGATGGCCGCGATGATCCCGCCCCGTGAGCTGGGCCGCTACGCCGGCATCTTCGGCGCCGTGTTCGGCGTCGGCACCGTCGCCGGGCCGCTGATCGGCGGCCTGCTGGTCGACACCTCCTGGCTGGGGTGGCGCTGGTGCTTCCTGATCGGCGTGCCGTTCACGATCCTGGCGATCGTGTTGCTGCAGCGCACCCTCAAGCTGCCGGTCGTCCGGAAGCAGGTGAAGGTCGACTATCTCGGCGCCTTCCTCATCACCGCGGGCGTCTCGACGCTGCTGGTGTGGTCGTCGCTGGCGGGCAACCAGTTCGCCTGGGCCTCGGCGTGGACGGCCGGCCTGGTCGGCGCCGGAGTGCTCATCCTGGCCGTCGCGGTGTGGGTGGAGTCGCGGGCGGCCGAGCCCATCATCCCGCTCGGCGTCTTCCGCAACCGCACGGTCGCGCTGGCCACCGTCGCCAGCGTGCTGGTCGGCGTCGCGATGTTCGGCGGGACGGTCTTCCTGTCGCAGTACTTCCAGGTGGCCCTGGGCAAGTCGCCGACCGTGGCGGGCCTGATGAGCCTGCCCATGATCTTCGGCCTGCTCGTCTCCTCCACCGTCGCCGGGCAGCTCATCACCAAGTGGGGCCGCTGGAAGGGGTTCCTGGTCGCGGGTGGCGTGATCATGCTGGCCGGCATGCTCCTGCTGTCCACGATCGGCGCCGACACCGGCGTCCCCGTGCTCTCGCTGTACATGGCGGTGCTCGGCGTCGGCGTCGGCATGCTCATGCAGAACCTGGTGCTCGCCGCGCAGAACGACGTCCCGGCCCACGACCTGGGCGTCACCACCTCCGTGCTGACGTTCTTCCGCAGCATGGGCGGCGCGGTCGGCGTCAGCGCCCTGGGCGCCGTGCTGGCCAACCGGGTCACCAGCCTGATGGCCGAGAAGCTCGGCCCGGTGGCGACCGCCTCCGGTGGCGAGCAGAGCCACGCCGTACCCGACATCTCCACGCTGCCCGCGCCGGTGGTGCGCGTGATCCAGGACGTCTACGCCACCGCCACCGCCGACCTGTTCCTCATCGGCGCCCCGCTGACCGCGCTCGCCCTCGTGGCGGTGCTGTTCATCAAGGAGAAGCCGCTCAACACCCTCACCGGTGACGAACGGCTCGCCCAGGAGAGCGCGGCCACGCACTGAGCGTGCGACCGCCTGAGCGTGTGACCGCCTGAGCGTGCGACCACCGACGTCAGGACGGACCCGGCCCGCCCCCTGTGAAAGGGGGACGGGCCGCAGGTCAGTCGGTCACCGACCTAGCCGCCGGGGGACCCGTCGGCGGGGTCTTCGGTCTCGGTCTCGGGCGCGGGATCGTCACCGCTGCCGAGCTCCCTGCGGAGCCGCTCAAGATCGATGTCGTGGGTGCCGTACTTCAGCTGGCGAGCCACCTTCGTCTGCTTCGCCTTGGCTCGACCCCGCCCCATTGGCTGCACTCCCTCTACGCACGCAGGCGTGCTCGACCTCTTGTCACAGTCGCGCTGTCGGCTGACGCAGCGTGACACCCTGGGCCGGCCCCGCCGCCGGCGGCCGTGCCCGGTGTGTCGCGCTCCGCCGCCGACCTGGTCCGGACCGGGATCCGGGCCGGCTGAGCGACGTCCGAGAACATATCACTGCCGTCAGCTTACCTATAAACCTTACAATTTGAACAATTATGCAACTTGGCACATGATGAGTGTCGTGTATTCGCTGTTCGGGAGCCGAAGTTCACCTGATCTACGGGAAGCGGAAGGCCGGGGCGAGTTCGCGGCGCGGCTGCGGGCATGTGTCGACGAGGTCGACGCCGAGCTGCGGATCACGCGGCACGCCTTCGACGGCCAGGCGGTCGAGATCCTGTCCGGACGGCTGGAGAGCCTGCTGCGCATCGCCGACCGGCACGGCGTCGACGTGCGGTACGCGGGCGGCGGGCCCGCCGACGGGGCTGTGTGATCATGCCGGTGCCGCTCAATCAGGCCAAGGCCGACTTCTTCCGCACCCTCGGCCATCCGGTCCGGATCCAGGTGCTCGAACTGCTGCAGGACGGCCCGCTGCCTGTCCGTGACCTTCTGGCCGCGATCGACGTCGAGGCGTCCAGCCTGTCCCAGCAGCTGGCGGTGCTGCGCCGGGCCGGGATCGTGACCGCCACCCGCGAGGGGCCCACCGTCGTCTACGCCCTGTCCACCGCCGATGTGGCCGATCTGATGGTCGCCGCCCGGCGGATCCTGACCGAGCTGTTGGCGGGTCAGGGAGAACTGCTGGCCGAGCTGCGGGCGGAGGCCCGCGGATGAGCGCTCACCCCGACCCGAGGACCGCCGTGACCAACCGGAAGAGGAAGACCCTCGAAGAGCGGATCGCCGACCGTCAGGCGCAGCGGCCCGCGCTGAAGGAGGGCAGCCAGTTCGAGCACGGGCCCGCGAAGTTCGTGTTCGTCTTCCTCATCACGGTGGTCGTGCTGATCCACCTCGTCGGCCTGGCGGTCGTCATGGCATGGGATCTCGGCTGAGGCCGGCACGGGGATTCGGCCGAAGCCGGAGCGGAAATCAGTAGGACGTCCTAGTATTTACTAGGACGTCCTAGTAATTTTGAGGGAAGTCCAGGTGGAGTAGTCGGCCGTCAGTCGGAGGAGCCCTCGTGCACGTTCCCGTCAATCCGGTCCGCGTCGTCACGGCGGCGGCGCTGTTCGACGGCCACGACGCGGCCATCAACATCATGCGGCGGATCCTGCAGTCGCAGGGCGCCGAGGTCATCCATCTGGGCCACAACCGTTCCGTCGACGAGATCGTCACCGCGGCGATCCAGGAGGACGCGCAGGGCGTGGCCGTCAGCTCCTACCAGGGCGGGCACGTGGAGTTCTTCACCTACCTGGTGGACCTGCTGCGCGAGCGCGGGGCCGGGCACGTGAAGGTCTACGGCGGGGGCGGCGGGGTGATCGTGCGCGAGGAGATCGACCTCCTGCACGCCCACGGCGTCGCCGGGGTCTTCTCGCCCGAGGACGGCCAGCGGCTGGGGCTGGCCGGAATGATCAACAAGGTGGTCGAGGCGTGTGACGTGGACCTGACCGCCGGCGGGGCGCCCGCGATGGCCGAGGTGGTCACGGGTGACCACCGGGCGCTGTCGCGCGCGATCACGATGGTGGAGTCCGGCGCCGCGGACGCCTCGTGGCTGGAGGCGCTGCGGGGTGCCGCCGCCGCCCGCACGGTCCCGGTGCTGGGCATCACCGGCACCGGCGGTTCGGGTAAGTCCTCGCTCACCGACGAGCTGCTGCGCCGGATCAGGATCGACTTCGAGGACAAGCTCAGGGTCGCCGTCATCGCGGTCGACCCGACCCGGCGGCGCGGCGGGGGAGCGCTGCTGGGCGACCGGATCAGGATGAACAGCCTGTCCGGCGGCGGCGCCTACTTCCGGTCCCTGGCCACCCGGGGGGCGCAGGAGCTGCCCGCGCACCTCGGCGACGTGATCGCGGCCTGCCGGGCGGCCGGCCACGACCTGGTGATCGTGGAGACTCCGGGCATCGGGCAGGGCGACGCGGCGATCGTGCCGTTCGCGGACGTGTCGCTGTATGTGATGACGCCGGAGTTCGGTGCGGCCTCCCAGCTGGAGAAGATCGACATGCTCGACTTCGCCGACGTGGTCGCGATCAACAAGTACGAGCGCCGGGGCGCCGAGGACGCGCTGCGCGACGTGCGCCGCCAGCTCGTCCGCAACCGCGAGGCGTTCGGGGTCCCGCCGGAGGAGATGCCCGTCTACGGCACGATCGCCTCCCGTTTCAACGACGCCGGCGTCACCGCGCTCTACCAGCGCCTCAGGGGCCTGCTCGGCGAGCACGGGCTGCCCGAGACCCCGGGCGTGCTCCCCGAGGTGAGCGGGAACACCTCGAAGGTCGCCGACGGCATCGTGCCACCGGCCCGGTCCCGCTACCTGGCCGAGATCGCCGAGACCGTCCGCGGCTACCACGCCCACACCGCGGATCAGGCGGAGGCGGTGCGCGGCCTGCAGCGGCTCACCGCCGTCCGGGAGATGGTCGCCGGGGAGGGCGCCGACACCGCCGTCGTGGACCTCCTGCTGGCCCGTGCGGCCGCCGGAGTCGATCCCGGCAGCCGGGCGCTCCTGGAGGGATGGAGCGACACGGCGGAGGAATACCGGGCCGACGAGCTGGTGGTGAAGGTCCGCGACCGGGAGCTGCGGACCCCGCTGTGGCGCCAGACGCTGTCGGGCAACCGGATCCCGCGGGTGGCGCTGCCGCGGCTGTCCGACCACGGCGACCTGCTGCGGTTCCTGCGCGCGGAGAACCTGCCCGGCCGCTTCCCGTTCACCGCCGGCGTCTTCCCCTTCAAGCGGGACGACGAGGACCCGACCAGGATGTTCGCCGGAGAGGGCGACCCGTTCCGTACCAACCGGCGCTTCAAGCTCCTGTCGGAGGGCCAGCCGGCGACCCGGCTGTCCACCGCCTTCGACTCGGTCACGCTGTACGGCAACGACCCCGCGCTCCGCCCCGACATCTACGGCAAGGTCGGCACGTCGGGGGTGTCGATCGCGACGCTCGACGACATGAAGGCGCTGTATGACGGGTTCGACCTGTCGGCGCCCAACACCTCGGTCTCCATGACGATCAACGGGCCCGCGCCGACGATCCTGGCCTTCTTCCTCAACACCGCCGTCGACCAGGCGCTCGACCGCTTCGGCGACACGCACGGCCGCCCGCCCTCGCCCGAGGAGGCCGCGGAGCTGCGCGCCAGGACGCTGGCCACCGTGCGCGGCACCGTGCAGGCCGACATCCTCAAGGAGGACCAGGGGCAGAACACCTGCATCTTCTCCACCGAGTTCAGCCTGCGGATGATGGCCGACATCCAGGAATGGTTCATCGCCAACGGGGTGCGCAACTTCTACTCGGTCTCGATCTCCGGCTACCACATCGCCGAGGCCGGGGCCAACCCGATCAGCCAGCTTGCCTTCACCCTGGCCAACGGCTTCACCTACGTCGAGGCCTACCTGGCCCGCGGCATGAAGATCGACGACTTCGCGCCGAACCTGTCGTTCTTCTTCTCCAACGGCATGGACCCCGAATACAGCGTGCTCGGGCGGGTGGCCCGCCGCATCTGGGCGGTGGCGATGCGCGAGCGGTACGGCGCCGCCGAGCGGGCGCAGAAGCTGAAGTACCACATCCAGACCTCCGGCCGATCCCTGCACGCCCAGGAGATGGACTTCAACGACATCCGCACCACCCTGCAGGCGCTCATCGCGATCTACGACAACTGCAACAGCCTGCACACCAACGCCTTCGACGAGGCCGTCACCACCCCGTCCCCCGACTCGGTACGGCGGGCCATGGCCATCCAGCTCATCATCAACCGCGAGTGGGGCCTGGCGATGAACGAGAACCCGCTCCAGGGCTCGTTCATCGTCGACGAGCTCACCGACCTGGTCGAGGAGGCCGTGCTCAAGGAGTTCGAGCGCATCTCCGACCGGGGCGGCGTGCTGGGGGCGATGGAGACCGGCTACCAGCGCGGGCGCATCCAGGACGAGTCGATGCTGTACGAGACCCGCAAGCACGACGGCTCCCTGCCCATCATCGGGGTCAACACTTTCCGCAACCCCAAGGGCGAGGCCGACCACGGCCCGCTGGAGCTGGCGCGCGGCACCGAGGAGGAGAAGCAGTCCCAGCTGCACCGCCTGCGCGACTTCCAGGAGGCGAACGCCGGACAGGCCCCGCAGGCCCTGCAGCGGCTCCGCCAGGCGGCGGCGTCGGACGAGAACGCCTTCGCCGCGCTGATGGACGCCGCCCGCGTCTGCTCCCTCGGTCAGATCACCGAAGCGCTGTTCGAGGCCGGCGGGCAGTACCGCCGTAACGTGTGACAGGGGCCGGCCCGGCCGGGGAGCCGGCCACGGGCCGAGAGGACGGCGAGATGAGAGACGACACCGGCGCCACGGTCGCGGTCCCCACGAGGGTGCGCCGGATCGTCTCCCTCGTCCCCTCCCTGACCGAGACCGTCGCGGCGACCGCGCCCCGGCTGCTCGTGGGGGCCACCGACTGGTGCAGCCACCCCGCCGGCCTCGACGTCACCCGGGTCCGGGGCACCAAGAACCCGGACCTGGAGCTGATCAGGTCGCTCCGCCCCGACGTCGTGCTGGCCAACTTCGAGGAGAACCGGGCCCCCGATCTCGACGCGCTCCGGGCGGCCGGCGTCCCGGTGTGGGTGACGGTCATCCGTACCGTCGACGAGGCGCTGGCCTCGCTGGAGCGCGTTCTCACCCAGGCGTGCCGGCTGCCCCGCCCGGCCTGGCTGGACGGGGCGGAGGCCGCCTGGCGGCAGGAGGCCCGCGCCCCGTGGTGCCGGGCGGTCATCCCGGTGTGGCGCCGGCCGTGGATGGTCGTCGGGGGGGAGACCTTCACCGGCGACGTGCTGGCCCGGCTGGGCGTGGTGAACATCTACGCCGACCACCCCGAGCGCTACCCGAAGATCCCGATCGACCGGCTGCGGGAGGCCGGGCCCGACCTGGTGGTGCTGCCGGACGAGCCGTACCGCTTCACCGCGGACGACGGCCCCGAGAGCTTCCCCGGCGTCGCGGCGGCCCTGCTCGACGGGCGCCACCTGACGTGGTACGGCCCCTCGCTCGTCGAGGCGCCCGCGGTGCTGTCGGCCCAGCTACGCCGTACGATCACCGGCGGCTGAACCCCGGGTCGAAACGTCGGCGGCGCAGCCCGGCGCGGGGCACTTTCCCCGGCTCGGTGATCCCGCGTGGTTCACGCGGACACCGGCGGCCTTTCTCAGCTGACCGTTTCGAGCAGCAGCCTCGCGGCCACCGTCGCCCCGTCGGTGCGGATCGTGCCGGCCACGGCCCTCGCCCGGGCGCCGGTCTCGGGGGCCAGCGCCGTCCTGAGCGCGGCTGACAGGGACTCGGTGGTCGGGGTCGGGCCGTTGTGTGCGCCGATGCCCAGCTCGGCCACCCGGGCGGCCCAGTGACGTCCTGCGCGGCGCGCATGGGCATGCTGCCGAAGCCCACGTACACCGGGGGTGCGCCGGCGTCCAGGAACGCCTCCAGATCGGCCGGGAGCGGGCGCCCGTCCGGCCGGATCCACGCGCCGGTCTGCACCACGTCGAGGTCCGCCGGCTGCAGCCACGGGCCCAGGGCCGGGTCCGCCGCCAGCCACGGCTGGTCGGTGAAGACGTGGTCGCGGACGTTGTCCACCGGGGGCAGGCCGATCGACACCCGGTGGCCGTTGATCACCTCGCCGAACAGCGCGTTCATGTCCTCCGTGTTCAGGTCCCACAGCACCCGGTTGTCGGTCACCTCCGGTGGGAGCGGCCGGGTCCACGCGAGCGGCGGGTGGTGCGGCGACGGCAGGTAGGTCGGGAAGCAGGCCACGAACACGTAGGGGATGCCCAGCTTCTCGGCCACCGACCGAGCGGCGGCCGCGGCCGGGATCAAGCCGGTCGCCACCACCGCGTCACATCCCTCGGCCACCGCGGCGACCGATCCGTACGTCGCGGCGACCATCTGGGCCGCGCGCTGGGGCAGGCTCGCCGCGGGCAGCGGCTCCTTCCCGGTCACCGCCCCGGACGCCATCTCGCGCACCGACCGGCCGAGCGGCACCAGCGGGAGGCCGGAACCGTCCAGCAGCTCCGCGAAGTCCGGCGGCGCGCACACCCGCACCTCCGCGCCGAGTTCCCGCAAACTCACCGCGAGCCCCACCATCGGTTCGACGTCCCCGCGCGACCCGTACGTCAACAACAACACACGCATTCCACGACTCCCGTTTCCGCAGGTTCTGGCCTCGGCCGACGATTCTGCGGCACGACCCGGGGCTTGTGGCAAGCCCGCCGGTGCACTATCGGTTGAGAGCGGAAAGGAGCGGGCGCCCCCTTTCCCGTCACCGTCCGCTGTGAACGGACGACCTCCTCCTCTCCTCCCCGACCTCGGACGGCACCGCCGGGTCGCCGGACGCACCGTCTCCGCTCAGGCCCGCAGCTCGGGGAACTGGTCGTCGCGCCACTCCGTGGCCGAGCCGGTGCCGGCGGCCCGCTCCTCGCGGGCGCGGAGCTCGACCCGGCGGATCTTGCCGGAGATCGTCTTGGGCAGCTCGGCGAACTCCACCCGGCGCACCCGCAGGTAAGGGGCCAGCTTCTCCCGCGCGTGGCGCAGGATGGCCAGCGCGGTCTCCCGGTCCGGCGTCCAGCCCGGGGCGAGCACGACGTACGCCTTGGGCACGGCCTGCCGGACCGGGTCGGGCGCGGGCACCACCGCGACCTCGGTGACGGCCGGGTGCTCGATGAGCACGCTCTCCAGCTCGAACGGCGAGATCTTGTAGTCGGAGGCCTTGAACACGTCGTCGGTCCGCCCGATGTAGGTGATGTAGCCCTCCGCGTCCCGGGAGGCGATGTCACCGGTGTGGTAGTAGCCGCCGGCCATCGCCTCCCGCTCCCGGTGGGGGTCGCCCTGGTAGCCGGTCATCAGGTTCATCGGCCTGCGGGCCAGGTCGACGCAGATCTCGCCCTCCTCGGCCGGCTCCCCGGTGATCGGGTCGACCAGCACCACCGGTACCCCGGGGAGCGGACGGCCCATCGAGCCGGGCTTGACCGGCGCCCCCGGGGTGTTGCCGACCTGGGCGGTGGTCTCGGTCTGCCCGAACCCGTCGCGCAGCGTCAGCCCCCAGGCGTTGCGGACCTGCTCGATGACCTCCGGGTTCAGCGGTTCGCCGGCCGCCGTCACCTCCCGCAGCGAGCCGGGACCGCCGGACAGGTCGGACTTGATCAGCATCCGCCACACCGTCGGCGGCGCGCAGAACGTGGTCACCCCGGCCCGGCGGATCTGGGCCAGCAGCGCGCCTGCGTCGAAGCGGGCGTAGTTGTAGACGAAGATCGTCGCCTCGGCGATCCACGGGGCGAAGAAACAGCTCCACGCGTGCTTGGCCCAGCCCGGCGAGCTGATGTTCAGGTGCGTGTCGCCCGGCCGCACGCCCATCCAGTACATGGTGGACAGATGTCCGGCCGGATAGGACACCTGCGTGTGCTCCACCAGCTTCGGCCGGCTGGTCGTGCCGGAGGTGAAGTACAGCAGCAGCGGGTCGTCCGGCGCGGTGCCCGGGTGCGCCACGGGCCCGGCCGCGCCGGCGTAGGCGTCGCGGTAGGCGGCCCACCCCGCCGGTGCCTCGCCGACGCAGATCCGGGTGTAGTCGCCCGCCACCCCGGCGAACTTCGCGGTGTCCGCGCTGTTGGCGATGACGTGCCGGGCGCCGCCGCGCTCGATGCGGTCGGGCAGGTCCGCCGGGCCCAGTGCCGTGGTCGTCGGCATGATCACCGCGCCGAGCTTCATCACCGCCAGCATCGACTCCCACAGCTCGACCTGGTTGCCCAGCATGACGAGCACGCGGTCGCCGCGGCCCACCCCCTGCCCGGCCAGCCAGGCCGCGACCTGGTCCGAGCGGCAGGCGATCTCGTCGAAGGTGTGGCGGGTCTCAGACCCGTCCTCCTCGACCAGCCACAGGGCCGTCCGCCCGTTGCCGCGGGCGATCACGTCGAACCAGTCGTGCGCCCAGTTGAAGGCGCCCTGGAACACCGGCCACGCGAACCGTCCCACCGCCCCCTCGTAGTCCCCGCCCAGGTCCAGCAGCAGGTCCCGGGCCTCCCGGTAGATCTCGGTGTTCTTCGTCGTGCCCACCATGACGGCTCCCTCCGGCGGCGACGGGGTGTCGCGCGTGACTGTCAGGACTCACCTACCCGCCCGGCGGGCGGCCGGAATCAGGCGGACGGCCCGATTC